>JANOXZ010000545.1:0-14469 GCA_031418695.1 Synechococcales cyanobacterium VAR_35_metabat_10 | reverse complement strand
AAATTGCGAATATTGTTATTCATACTACCCCAAGCTTTGCGACCTTCCCAAAACCGATCGTAGGCCGTATTAGTGCGAAAAACTAACAGCAGACCTAGCACCACTGCTGGCACTGTATCGGCTAGAGATTTTTGGGCAACTGGATACTTGTAAACATGTAGCAGCGAAATCAGCGCCCCAAAAACCATACAAAGCATTACCCGTCCAGCGATCGAAGGAATTACTGATCCCTTAGTAGTGAAGGCCATACTTAGCCAATTACTTTTTTCCCACTTCATTTGTGACTCAGAATAAAACCAATGCCTAATAATACTCCACTGACGAAATGTAAGCGAACCGCCAAGTATTTACAGGTTCTAACGATTTCTGGTCGATCATGGTTTTGGGCAACAAAACGGCAGAGTTGAAAGGCGATCGGGCTACCTAGTAACGCCCAGAGAGTGGTGAGGGGAAACATGCCCGCTACTACCAGTCCGAGTAATAAAAGATAACTAAGTACCGTAACAGCCGTGAGAACTTTTGATCCTAACTGAGTCCCTAATCTCACTATCGGGGACTTTTTGCCTGCTGCTATATCATCGGCCACCTGATGAAAATGCGAGCAGAACAAAATTAGACTGGTCAAAATACCCACAATTATGCTGGCGGCCAGACTTACCAGCGAGAAACTTTGGGTTTGGCTGTAATAGGCCGCCGTCAAAGCTAATGGCCCGAAACAAATAAAGCAAATGATTTCGCCCAAACCTAAGTACCCTAACCGAAATGGTGGGCCTTGGTATGTGTAGCCTAAAAAACAACAGAGAGCCACTATCTCCACTACTGTCCAGTCTTGCTGTGCCCAGCAGATGCTAGCGACCCCGCTGATGCCACCAACTAATAGCAGATTGCTAAGCCAGAACATTAAATTACGGTTGCCGGTAAGATTTACCACCGACTCGGCTTTGTTTTTATCGATGCCGGTATCTGAGTCAAATACGTCATTGCTGATATTGATCCAGGCCACGATCGCGATGGCCGAAAGTAAGAAAGTGGCAAAGACTCCACTCTGAAACTTACCGCTTTCGGCTACGGCGATCGCCGTACCAACCCCGATTGGCACCACGGCCACAGTATACATAGGAGGCTTGATGGCAGCTAGCCACAACTTCTGACGAGAGGGTGGTTTGAGGAGTTCGGCGGTGGTCATAAAAGGGGGCTGAGAAGCTTTGTTCACAGTTGTTTATGTTTTGCCCGAGGTTCCCAGAGTACAATATAAGCGCGAAATCGCAGCCTGCAATGCTCTCGGTGATTGCTTCGGGTCACTAACTAGCTATAGCACAATTCCTCATTTGGCCTGGGCGAGCGTTGCAAAACCTTAAAAAAACTTTATTTCGTTGGCATGACAGTTACTCCTCACCGGTATCTTTTATCTGATGACAGCAAGGCAATTACTGCTTTGCTGAAAACTCAACGGGCGCGGTCTGCCCGCCAAATTATTAGTCTGGAGTTTGCCTTACCAGATGTGGATCCGTTGCTAGCTCTGCAAGCCTTGTGTTCCAAGTCCCAGCCGTATTTTTATTGGGAACAGGGCGACCGATCAATTGCCATGATTGGTAGTGCCGCTATGCGGAGTTTCACTGGTGCCGATCGGTTTGCCATTGCTCAAAAGTATCTCCAAAAAATCGTTGATGGGGTGGCTAGTCGTACCCGTAGCTTTAAACCCGTCATCTACTGTCGGTTTCCTTTCTTTGATGCTCCGGCTTCGTCCGCTCCTTTTGCGACCAGCCACCTTTGTCTGCCTCAGTGGCAGATCGAACGTCAAGATGGTCGATGTGCTTTGATTGTCAATGTGCCAGTGGCTCGTTCACTAGAAGTAGTTGGTCAAGAAATTGCGGTGGTGATTGATCGACTAGAAAGATTATCGGGACAGCACTTATTGCCAAATCCCCAAAGATCAACCAAAAAAATTGGCATTACGGAGCGAGATAACCTGGAAAACTCCATTGATCTGGCTCTCCAATCTATTGCCCAAGAGCAAATTCAAAAAATTGTCTTGGCGCACACCGCCGAAGTTACCGCCCCGAATTTGTCGATTCCTGCTTCTGTGGCCAACCTACGCGATCGCCATCCCCATTGTTATACCTTTGCGACTGGCGATGGTCTGGGTAACTGCTTTCTGGGTGCCAGCCCTGAGCGACTGGTAACGGTGCGAGATGGTCTGTTGATTGCCGATGCTTTAGCTGGTTCTGCGCCTCGTGGTCGATCGCCGTTGCTCGATCGGCAGTTGGGTGAGGATTTATTAGCTGACCCCAAAGAGCAGCATGAACACCGGTTAGTGCGAGATTTTATTGCTAATTCCTTGGTGGATTTGGGGCTGCATCCCCAGTGGTCGGTGGCTCCTCGGCTGTTGCAGTTAGCTAATATTCAGCATCTTTGGACTCCGATTCGCACGGTGTTGCCCAGTTCAGTTTCGCCTTTGGCGGTGGTGGGAGCTTTACATCCCACTCCGGCGGTGGCTGGTCTGCCCCGAGATTCAGCCTGTGCCAAGATTCGGGAATATGAGCAGGTCGATCGATCGCTGTATGCTGCGCCGTTGGGTTGGATGGATGTGGATGGTGACGGTGAGTTTGTGGTGGGTATTCGATCGGCTTTGGTGACTGGCCTTCGTGGAGCATCTTCGGAGGAGATTCGGGTGCGACTCTATGCGGGAGCTGGGATTGTGGCAGGTTCCCAGGTATCTCGTGAGGTTGCCGAGATTCAGCTTAAGTTGCAGCCACTTTATCAGTCGTTAAGTATTTAATTTAAAATAGGTAACCTATACTTTTGCTGTAGAGTAAAACCCAATTCATGGTTTTGACGATCGGGCCGCAGCGATTGAACAAACAATTACCTATAGGAGCGTGGCCGAAAATGTGGCTTCTAATCAGGGCTACGAAAATCCTGATAACACGGCGGTTAAAGGTTGGATCAAGAGTCCTGGACATCAACAAAATATGGTGGGTGAATTTGATTTAACCGGTATTGGTGTCGTAGAACAAGGTGGATCTTATTACTTCACCCAGATTTTTGTGCGCAAAAGATAATTGGGGATTATTCAGTAGGTGCTTTGGGTGGCAATAATGTCACATTGGTTAACAAGAAAGAGCAAAACCAGGAAAAGCTTGCTAAAGTATTCCGATGTCCATTGACACCGTAATATCTCAGAATTTTTTTCAGATGCCTAACCGCAAAGCATTGCGCAAGCAACAACAAGCAACTTCAGCCGATCGACCAACTAATATTGATCGGCTGCAAGAACAGGTGCAAAAATTAGTTCAAAAAAAGAGTTATCGGCAAGCGATCGAAAAAATCAAACAGATCAGCAAAATGCACCCCGAGGCTGAAATCAGGCCAGCAGAATCTGAAATTTGGGCTTTACAAGGGCAGCAAGAATATTATCAAGAGCAACATCGTCAAGCCCAAGCTTCGCTGCGTCAGGCCATCGAGCTAGGTGCTCCAGAAGGATCCCATTATTGGTTAGCCAAAAGCCTGATAGCTAGTGGTGATTCGGCGATTGCCTTGGAAACAATGGGCAGCGCTTTTGACAGTAAAGTATTGACCAAAGACTATGCGGGCTGTTATCTAAAACTATTACTTCTGCAAAATGCTATCGCTCAGGTCGCCGATTTATTAAAGACTCAAGCAAAAAGGTTTAGTGCGGCTCAGATGCACTGGGCTAAAGGTTGTTTGTCTTTAAAAGCCGAAAAGCTAACCGAGGCACTTGGCCATTTTAAAAAAATGGATGGCAACGCCACCCCCAATGATTCTCCAGCAGCCTGGATTATCTATGTTCAGCAACAGCTCGGCAACTGGTCACAAGCTGAGGACGCTTTAAACCTTCCAAAATCCCTAGAGTCAAGCCAGATCTTGAATTCCTCTTTACCAACCCATCCAGCTATTGGCCGGTTATCTTTGGTACAAGCTGCTGCGCCCCAGGCATCTCCAGCAGCAATGAAATTACTCGATCGACCAGAAAGTAAATGGCGAATTTTGAGTGCGGCGGTAAAATTTCTGCAACTAATAGATCAATCTAACCATCATGATGCTGCTCATATTTTACAAAAGCTGCCTCATCCTTGCATCGAGTTTCCAGAAATGGATAGCTTGTATCGATCGGTGATGATCTTAGCTGCCGACGAGGCGATGGAAGACCAAGAGATTGAGTGTATTGTGCCGTTTTTAGAGGCTGTAGTTTATGAGCCACCTTTTGATGTTCAGCTTGTACTAAAGCTGCGCTGCATGTATGAGGGCGAAAATTATCCGCTGCAACATTTTAAGCGATTGTTTAGTTATTTTTTGGCAGAAGAGAAGCAACTGGCTCAAGACCAACCCCAAAATTGGTCTGTGCCACGACTCAACTCTGCTTTGGCACAAATTAATTGTTGGCTGGCAGATGTCTGTATTGCACGGGGTTCAACCCAGCATGGTTACAATGCCTTACAGGCTGCTCTCGAACTCTGCCCTGAATCGCCAGAAGTAATTGGTCGGCAAGGATTGAAAGCTTATTTACAGGGTGATAAGACCAAAGCTATTGCCCTGCTGACTAAATCTTTAGAAAATGGCTGTAAATCGCCCGAAATTTACGATCGATTATTGATTGAATTAAAAGAGCTAGGCGATCAAGATGCTGTTAAAGATATTCAGCGACGCTTTGGCAAAAATTTCCGGGATGAAGATGCCGAAGATTTGGATCAAGTAGAAATTCCGGAATGGATTCAGGCATTTTCTACTCAGAAATATCCAGTTTTCGAGAGTTATATTGAAGATCCTGACGAAGAAAATGCTGCTATTGAAGCCTGTCGAATTTTTGTGGCAGCAGTAGCCGGAGAACCCAACACTGCTGGTCGAGTGGGTTTTGATCAAGAATGGGCAGCGAAGAAATGGCAAGAACTACTACAGCCGCTTGCCGCTTCAGAAAAGGTTATAGCAATCCAAGCTATTTTCTTGGCTATTCAGCTTTTCACTAAACGCCAAAAAGGCGTTGCAGCGTTACAAACCGAGTATCTACAGCAATTGTTTGCTATAGATCACCCGGAAGCGCAAGCGGCCTATTTAATGTTGTGGGCTGTTAAGGGCGATCGCTCACCTGCCATGCAGACCGCTTGCCGCAGTTATTTGAGTGCGTCGCCCCAGCCCGGATCAGCTTTGGCGCAGCTCCAGTTACAGGTACGGCGCTTTGTGACCACCGAAAGTCTGAGATCGCTAATTGATGAATTTTTACGCCAAGATGCCCAAAATCCGCAGCTTCTGTTAGCCAAAGCTACTACTTATCCCAACGAAAATAAAAATTACCAAGAGTTGAAAGAGCAGGGTTTTGATCTGGCACGACGGCTACAAGATGCTGCTGCTTTGCAGGCGTATCGGGCAGAAGATCGGTTTCAATCAGATCAGATAGCGGCAATGTTATTTTCAGCTAGAGGTCGGGGTGAAGACTTTGATCAAGTCAGCTTTCTGAAGCAAATGGTGCATAAGATGTTTGGGAAGGATTTGCCTCCCGAGAAATTTGCTGAAATTTTGCCCAAATTACTAGAGATGCTTGAAGATAATATGTATGAGGATGATGATGATTTTTATGAGGATGACGATGACACAGATTTTTCTGTCCCTCAGATATTTTTGGGTGGTAGGCGATCATCTCAGAAATCCAAAAAAGGATTCAGATAAGAATCATTTAACTCATCGAAATTTTATGGAGAATTAACTAATGTCAGAAAATCATGCTTTGCTAGGGATTTTACCCGGCGCAAACCTGGCTGAAATCAAGGCGGCCTATCACGGCAAGCTGAAAGAGTTTCCGGCTCACAAATACCCCCAAGAATTTAAAGCTATTCGATCGGCTTATGAGGCTCTCCAAAAAGAGTCGCAGCAGACAAATGAAGATTTCTTTGAGATTGCTCCTGCTCAAGTTAAATTAGACCAGCAGGCATTACAAGGCTTGCGGGATAGAGTTGCAAGCAAAATCGAAGTAAGCTTAGAAGAACTTATTTTTCTCACATTTTAAATTCATCCATTCTTAAAATCTAGCAGTTTTTCAATTCTATAGTTATCATGACCTCATCACCCCGAGAGCTTTCCTCTCAAAACACCAAGTTACAGCGAGATCAAGAGAAATTAATTCAAGATTTATTAGGCATTTTGGATGATTTAGATAATGCCTGTGAACATTGGCAGCAAGCAGCGCAAGAATATGCTGATCCGGCTGACTCACTGCTTATCGCAAATAATGTACCTAATGACCAACCGCCTTCTTTGTGGCAAAGACTTTGGTATTGGTTCGTTGGCAGCCCTCCGGTGGCTGAAGCGGCACCAAATGCAGCGCCTGATTTAGAAGTGGTGACAAGTGCTAGTGAAGGTGTTGAAATGATTCGGCGATCGCTGCTAGATGTATTGCGACGGCAGCAGGTGGTGCCTTTAGAGGTACTGGGTAAAACCTTCGATCCGGCGCGGATGTATGCCATGGGTCGGCAAGAATCTGCCGATGCCGAAGAAAATACTGTAGTTCAAGAAGTAGTCCGGGGCTATTTGTGGCAAAATCGAGTACTGCGAGAATCTCAGGTGATGGTGGCGGTCAAGCCAGTAGTTACTGATCAAACATTAGAATAAACAAAAATTTATTGAGGGCAAATATTATGGCAAAAGCAGTAGGGATTGATTTAGGCACCACTAATTCGGTAGTGGCTGCAATTAGTGATGGTCAGCCCTGGGTGATTCCTGATGAAAATGGCGAAGCTATTTTGCCTTCTTGTGTGGGTTTGGGAGCTGATGGCAAATTGTTGGTGGGACAAGAAGGTCTGCGGCAATATGCGGCTGCCCCAGAACGAACGATCAAATCGATCAAGCGCCAGATGGGCACCAATCACAAGACTAACTTAGGCGATCGAGAATATTTGCCCCAAGAGATTTCGGCGATTATTTTACGTTCTTTAAAGCAACGTGCCGAAAAAGCCCTGGGAGAAGAGGTTTCTCAAGCGGTAATTACGGTGCCCGCTTTGTTTACCGATGCCCAGCGACAGGCTACCAAAGAAGCTGGCGAAATTGCTGGGTTTGAAGTTTTGCAAGTAATCAATGAACCTACTGCCGCTGCCTTGACCTATGATTTTCGTAATGAAGAAACCGAAAGGGTTTTAGTGTACGACTTGGGGGGCGGCACCTTTGATGTTTCGATCGTAGAAATTACTGGTGACATAACCGAGGTGTTAGCGAGTCATGGTAACAACCGCCTAGGTGGCGATGACTTTGATCGACGTTTGCAGTTACATTTGATCGAACTATTCTATCAAAAGCATCAGGTGGCCGTGCCCGAAGATGCTGCCATCCAGGCGCGACTATTGCGGGCGGCAGAGCAAGTCAAAATTGATCTCAGTCAACATGCCTTTACTGCGGTGCGCGAGCCTTTCTTGGTCAGCCAAAAGAAAAAAGCCTTGCACTTAGAAGCCGATTTATCGCGGGAGACATTAGAAAATTTACTGAAGCCGCTGTTGATGGAAACGCTGTCGGCGATCGATCGAGCATTAGCTGATGCCGCGATGCAGGCCAAAGATCTTGATCGAGTGATTTTAGTGGGGGGATCTACTCGGATTCCTTTAGTCCAAAGCTTGGTATCAGAACATCTGGGTCAGGCACCGGTCGCGGGCATCGAGCCAGATTTATGTGTGGCCTTAGGAGCTGCCATTCAGGCTGGGGTGTTGTCTGGTGAATCGATCGATGCCATTTTGGTAGATGTTATTCCTCATTCATTAGGTATTGCGGCTGTTGCCGATACGCCGTTTGGTCCGCGCCCAGGGATGTTTAGTACAATTATTCCCCGTAATAGTGTAATTCCGGTTTCTCGTTCTCAGGCTTATTCCACCACGTTTGATGATCAAGATATGGTGGAAGTAAATATTTACCAAGGGGAGAATATGATTGCACGGGAGAATGTCCCATTAGGCTCTTTTTTGATTGAAAATTTACCGCTGCGACCGGCAGGTGAATTGAAAATTGAAGTGCATTTTGATTTCGATCACAACGGTATTTTGGCGGTGACGGCTACCGAGCAGGGTCAGGGGCAACAAAGCAGTCTAATTGTAGAGAATGCGGCTACAAGTCGTTTATCGAGTCAAGATTTGAAGCAATCGCGAGCCGAGATCGATTCTTTGTTTGAGGTAAATGAAGATATCGAAATAGATGTAGATATTGAGGAAGACGAAGAAGACACTGAGGTAGATCTAGATATTGAGGAGGATGAAGAGCCTGAAATCTAGGCAGAACAGATCTGCACACGACCAGTCGCAAAAGTTTGAATTTGATGATTGGTTGTTCTAATTTGGAGATGTCCTAAATGATTAATACCTGCACCAGTACCGTGAATGGTTTCTTGGGGCAGTTTTAAATTGATCGATCGATCTAAAAGTGCATCTCGTTGTCGTAGAGCAGGCAATAGTGGTTCAAGTCCTTGATATTGCAAAATACCAGCAGTTTCCAATAAATAATGGCGGAGTCTTTCCAGCAAGGCCATTTCTGTAATTATTGGAGGATGGATTTGATGGAGACTGATGGGGTTGCCGGTTATTTGATCGCCCAGACCTGCCGCTGCAAAATCTACCCGAAGATTGCAACCAATGCCCACAACCAGGCGATCTTTGCTGACTTCGCATAAAATTCCTGCCAATTTGCGTTGTTCGTACCAAATATCATTCGGCCATTTGAGTTGTAGGCAGTTTGGGCAGGCAGCCAAGTCTTCGATCGCGTAAATTACTGCCAAGCCCACTGCCAAACCTAGGCCACTTTGCTTACTCGGATCTAGGCCATCTAAAATAAAACTGGCGGTTAAGACTCCTGGCGGCGAATGCCAAACCCGATCGAACTGTCCTCGACCAGCGGTTTGTTGGGGGGTAAAAACTACGTCGCCATGATTGAGTTGGTGGAGGTGTTCGATCGACCAGCTATTGGTACTAGGTATTTGATCTAGCCAATGGAGCCAGGATGGAATTGTTGTTATAGGCATGAATTATGCAACAAATCGTATTGCAAAAGGATTACAAAATCGGTAATAATTACTAGAATTTTCTATAGCAAAACTTTATTATGAAACCATATCGCCCTAGTGGTAAAGTTCCTAGCGCCAGTTATCTGAAAATATTATTGGGCGCGATCGTGGGTGGCTCGGCTATTGGTGGCTTTACCCATTTAGTTTCCCAGTTGTTTTACCTAATTGTGCTGTTTCCTCTTGGGATGGGACTTGCTGGTATCTGTGTTGTGGCCATGATTGTTACCGGGGGAAAAGTACGGAATCCTGTGGTGGCGGGCTTAACTGGTTTACTAACTGGATTTAGTATCTATGGATCGATGCATTATTTTGACTATCTCAAAATTCAGAATACAGTGATATCTGATATTAAAAAAGATGCGGAGTTCAAAGATGCTGATCCAACTCAATTATTTGACGAAATACTGAAATCTAGAACTGGTAGCACTGGTTTTGTAGGTTTTGTCAAAGATTCAGCTAAAAGAGGAGTTACCATTGGTCGTGGTGGAGCAAACCTGGGTGAAACTGGAACTTGGATTTACTGGCTCATTGAGTTGGGTATCATTCAGGCTTTGATTGTATATACGGCTGTAAATGGTGCAAAAGACCCTTTTTGTGAAAGCAGTAATGATTGGTATAAATCGGCAGAAAATGTTGGTAATGTAGATGCTTCAACAGCCAGTAATTTCCTGGAATTAGTCAGTAGCGATAGATTTGCTGAAGCGGGAGCCTTTGTTAAAAGTGATCCTGAAACGATTACACCAGACAGTTTAGCTGTGACAAAGCAAGTTAGTCCTAGTGATCCACAGGCTGATATATTTCTGAAAATCAGTAAAATTAAGGTTGATAAAGAAGGAAAACCTGACCTCAAAGAGATAATTACTGGATTGGTTTCGGCTACAGATTATCAGGGATTTCAGTCAGCAGTGAAGACCTTGCCGATCGCTGAAGTTTCAGGAAATGATCAGTAGATAGCGGAGATGCTCCGCAAACGGTTACGATGCTCAATGGAAACATCTCCATTGTTACAAACCCCATGAAACTCGTTAAAATACTGCCTGTTGTTGCTGGACTCACGCTGCAATTTGTCTCACCGGCCTGGGCTGCGTTCCCTCGCCCCAGCAAAGGTCAGCAGGGTATGGTGGCGGCTGCGCACCCCTTGGCAACCCAAGTAGGATTGCAGATTCTCAAGCGGGGTGGTAATGCAGTGGATGCAGCGGTGGCTACCACTCTAGCGATTTCTGTCGTCGAGCCATTTTCGGCAGGGATTGGAGGCGGCGGATTTTTGCTGGTGAAAACCAAAGATGGAATGCAGGCATTAGATTTTCGGGAGCGTGCGCCCCAAGCAGCTAGTCGCAATATGTATCTAGATGCTAATGGTAAGGTTAAGCCCAAGGCTAGCTTAGAAGGACACTTATCTGCGGGCATTCCGGGGACGATCGCTGGTTTAGCTGCTGCTCATCGTCGATATGGCAAATTACCCTGGGCGGAGTTAGTGAAACCAGCGATCGAGATTGCCAATAATGGTTTCACTGTTACTGATATTTTGGCTGAGCAACTGCGAGGCAAAACAGATTTATTACAGAAAAACCCGGCTGCTCGCCAAATCTTTTTACCCGGTGGCAAAGCGCTACGGGCTGGAGATCAGTTGCGTCAGGTAGATTTAGCCAAAACTTTGCGATCGATCGCTCGCAACCCCCAAAATTTTTATCAGGGTGAAATTGCCCGCTCGATCGAAGCTGATATGCGACGCAATAGCGGCCTAATTACTCAAAAAGACCTGCAAAACTATCGCCCGATCTGGCGCGATCCGCTCTGTGGTAAATTCCGTCAATATCAAGTTTGCTCGATGCCACCACCATCTTCGGGCGGGGTGCATTTGCTACAAATCTTAAATATTTTGGGTGATACTGATTTGGCAGGGATGGGTTGGCATAGCCCCGCTGCTTTGCATTTAATGGCCGAATCCATGCGGATTGCCTATGCCGATCGATCTTTCTACTTAGGTGATCCAGCTTTTGTCAAAGTCCCAGTTACGGCCTTAACCAGTCCGGCCTATGGGGCCTTGCGCCGTCAAGAGATTTCTTTGACTACTGCTCGACCTTCTAAACAAGTACAGCCTGCGGCTTGGGAGACTTTGCGACGATTTCAGCCCGGTGCTTCTATCGAAAATCCGATTCTGAAAATTCCGGCTTTGCCCAATACTAAAGAATCTCAAGATACCAGCCATTTAACAGTGGTCGATCGGAATCGGCAAGTAGTGACTTTAACTTTTACGGTTAACTATAACTTTGGATCAGGTGTAGTGGTGCCTGGGACAGGGGTGTTGCTGAATGACGAAATGGATGATTTCGCCGTGGCTCCAGGAGTGCCTAATGCTTTTGGCTTAGTGGGGGGCGAAGCCAACGCGGTGGCTCCTGGTAAAACTCCGCTATCGAGTATGAGTCCGACGATTGTCACTGAAAACGGTCGGTTGCGCTTGGCATTAGGCGCGCCCGGTGGGAGTACGATCATCACTACGGTCTTGCAAATTATGTTGAACAACTTGGTCTACAAAATGAACGTAGCTGAATCTGTGGCCGCTGGCCGGATTCATCAACAGTGGGCACCCGATAAGTTATCGGTCGATCCTTGGGGCTTTGACCCGGCGACTTTGAGTGATTTGCGTCAACGTGGTCACAATATTGAGCAGCGCGAATACTGGGGTAATGCCAATGCGATCGAACAATTGGCTGATGGTACTTTGCAAGGAGCTGCTGATCCCCGCAGAGAAGGCACCGCTGCTGGTTTTTAGGAAATCTTAAAAGTTTGCGTAGTTTTGCCCCAATTGACTTTTCTTACCTTAAATTGGAACAGAGGTTTTAGGATTGCCACTTTAGGTTTAATCCAGCCAAATATAATTTATGCTTGCAGGACTGTTTACCATCCAGACGGTGGAACGATTGCAGCAGCTTTGGCGGCAAATGGCTACCACAGTTGGTGGCCAGATTGTGCTATCTGGGCATGAATTAGCTTTGCCGCAGGGTACTAAGTTTGGCTGGCCCGCCACCGATTATCCCGGCAGTGACTCCCAGAGTCCGGTTGGCTTGGCCTACGATGATTTTTTACTGTTGGTGAGCACCGAGTTTTCGGCTTGTTTGGGTATCCAACAGGTAGGAGAAAAATATCGGCTGAATTTGAGTTTTCAGCCAACTGTCATTAAGAAATTTTTGGCTGGCTTGGCGCATACCCTGCCGATCGATCATCCCTGGAATTGTAATATTTCGGATTGGCAGTCGAAGCTTCAGCCCAACAGTGACCACTGGCAGAGTCACTTTACCCTACAACTGATTCAGGTGATGTCGAGTTTAGATGCAGCGGTGATTTGTGACCCCTTACAAGTTGCTCTCAGCCAGCAGATTAATGAGGAGAAACTACTCTATGAAGTAGTTACCCAAATTCGTCAAACTTTAGATTTGGATGAGATTTTAAAAACCTCGATCGATAAGGTACAGAGCTATTTGCAAGTCGATCGGCTGGTGATTTATCAGTTTGATGTTAACCTTAGTTCTGCTGATGGTATCTTAGAGCGCTCTGGGAGCGTGGTTTACGAGGCACGGTTAACCGATGATATTCCCTCGGCATTGCAATTTCGGGAAGCTCCAGGCTGTTTTTCGGAGATGGAGCAGTGGGATAAATACGAGAGTGGTCATATTCAATCCATTTCGGATGTGAAAGAAACTTATCGTCACCATCTTTGTTTTTCGGAACAGATGAGTCGGTTGGAAACTCGCTCTAAGCTGGTGGTGCCGATTGTGGTGCGGGGTAAGCTGTGGGGCTTGTTAATCGCCAACGACTGTCATCACCCGTATCAATGGCAAGACTGGCAACAAAATTTGCTACAAAAAGTGGCTGAACATTTAGAAATTGCTATTTATCAAGCCGGGATTTATGCTCAGCTTCAGCAGCAAAAGTATACCTTAGAGCAACAGGTCAATCGCCAAGTGCGGGATTTGCGTGATGCTCTATTGGCTTCTCAAGCTGCTAGTGAGGCCAAGACAGAATTTTTGGCGGTGTTGAGTCATGAACTACGCACACCTCTGACCAGTATTTTGGGGCTTTCGTACACGCTGCTGAATTTGTTGAATGCTAATTTAGATACGCGCCAAAAAAGCTATTTGCAAACAATCAAGCATAGTGGCGATCATTTGCTAGAGTTAATTGACGATATGTTAGAAGTCTCTAAGTTAGAAGCTGGCAGAGCAGTGCTGAAGGTGAGTGAATTCTCGGTGCTGAAGGCGCTGCAACAGTCGATGCAAATTTTGCAACCCCGGGCAGATCAGCGCAAGTTAACTTTGCAGCTTCAGATTATGGAAGGCGAAGAAGATATTAGCCAAGATCCCAATCAAGATATTCGTTTTCGGGGTGATCTGAAGCGAATCAAGCAGATTTTGATCAATTTATTAACCAATGCAATCAAGTTTACTGAAGAATCTGGTGAAGTAGTTTTACGGGCTTGGCGAGAGTTCGATTACTTGGTTTTGCAGGTAGAAGACAATGGTATTGGGATTGAACAAGACCGGATTCCGCTGATTTTTCAGAAGTTTCAACAGCTCGATTCTACCCTCGATCGAGAGTATGAAGGCATGGGTCTGGGGTTGGCGCTCACCAAGCAAATTGTGGAGCTGCATGGGGGCTGGGTAGAGGTAGAATCGGAGCCAGGGGATGGTTCTACGTTTACGGTATGGTTAGCGGCACAAACTTTGAAACCACAAAAGAGTAAAATTCAGGAGCTGGCTAAGGCGATCGAAGTTAAAGATGAGCAAGAGAAACAGCCCAATAAAACAATTGTGGTGGTGGAAGATGATCAGGCTGCTAGCAGTTTGATTTCAGACTTGTTGACTGCTTCCAGTTATCAGGTAGTTTCGATTACCGAAACTTCGGTGGCTCATAAACAAATTGAGCTATGGCAACCAGATTTGGTGATTATCGATCAGCAAATTGGCGAAGAGCATACCAATCAAATTCTGCGCTATTTACACAATTTGCGCAAAAGCCAACATATTAAATATTTATTGATTGCTACTTCTGGCCAACTCAGCAGCAAAGAGCAAGTGATGGAAGTTGATCGATTATTGTGGGATCGGGTGCAGCCAGAGCCGTTATTGGAAAAGATTTCTCGGCTACTAAAAGTGTAAGAATATGTTGAACATTTACTAATGCCCTCAATGTCGTAATCCAGGCTCAGCTTGATGTTAAAAATTCATTTATTTGTACCTTCTCGATCAGGATAGTACAGATGTTTTATAATTACTTTATTAAGTTCTCCATTGGACTTCATTTGCCTGTGATCACCACCCCGTCAGGCTGTGCCTGCCGGAATTTATTTAAATTCCCCTCCCTTGGAGGGGTGCCCCGTAGGGGTGGGGGGTAGCAACTTAAAGCGGGACACCTGATGGGGTAGG
>JANOXZ010000544.1:0-3194 GCA_031418695.1 Synechococcales cyanobacterium VAR_35_metabat_10 | reverse complement strand
CGACGCGCGCGCCGTCCTTGCGGACCAGGATGGTCTCGGCCGTCGCGCTGGTGGCGCCGGCCATCACGGTGTCGATCACTGGTTGATGGCCGCCACGGCACTCGGGCAGCACGATCATCGTGATCGGCTGGCCAATCGCCTCGGCGGCGCTGTAGCCGTACATGCGCTCGGCGGCCGCATTCCAGCTCAGGATGTTGCCGTCCAGCCCGCGGCTGACGATGGCGTCGTTGGAACCCTCCACGATCGCCGCGAGCTGTGCGTGCTCGTGCTCGGCGCGTTTGCGTTCCGTAATATCCACCAGCATGTTGACCGCCCCGGCTACAACGCCGGAACTGTCGAATATCGTTTGCGGATGCGGCAGCACGTGGCGCCGTGTGCCGTCGGGACGCTCGATCACGATTTCCCGGCCTAAGACCGACCGGCATTCGCGCATTGTCACGGCCATCGGACACTCTTCGAGCGGAATTGGACGGCCATGGTCAGGATCGTAAATTCGCCAGGAGCCGCACCAAAGCTCCTTGCCGACTTGCGGTTCACGTCCCCATAGCTCAGCGGCCGCCTTGTTGTATAGCGTAACTTTGCCCTGAACGTCGCAGGTGTACATGGCGACGGGTAGCGCGTGAACCAGTTGCCGGTAGCGCTGTTCGGTGTCGATCAGAGTGCGCTGTGCCTCGCGGTGCGCAGCCCGCGCCGCCGCCTCCTCCAACTCGCGCTCCAGTGCCGGCGCCAGTCGCGCCAGGCGCTGCTTCATCACGTAGTCACTGGCGCCCTGTTTCATCGCCTGCACGGCGATTTCCTCGCCCACCGCGCCCGAGACCAGGATGAACGGCAGGTCCAGGCCGCTGGCCTGGTGGATGGCCAGTGCGTCCAGGCCCGTGAAACCGGGCATGTTGTAGTCCGAGATGACGGCGTCCCAGCCGGGCCGCGCCAGCGCCGCCTGCATCGCGGCGGCACTGTCAACGCGCTCATGCGCCACCTCGAACCCGCCACGGCGCAGCGCCGCGAGCACGAGCATGGCGTCGTCCTCGGAGTCCTCGACCAGCAGGATGTTGACCGGTGTCTTCATGTCACGTCCTTCTCCGGCAGCGCTTCATTGATCGCCAGCCAGTAGATGCCCAGCACCTTGACCGCTTCCATGAACTCGGTGAAGTCCACCGGCTTGCGCACATAGCTGTTGGCCCCCAGCGAGTAACCCGAAATCACGTCCTCCTGCTCGCGCGACGAGGTCAGGATCACCACCGGAATGAGCCGGGTCTTTTCGTCGGCGCGGATCGCCCGCAGCACGCCCAGGCCATCGAGCCGGGGCAGCTTGAGGTCCAGGATGACCAATGTCGGCAGCGGCTGGCCTGCGCGGCCGCTGAACGCGCCGCGCGCAAACAGGTAGTCCAGCGCCTCGATGCCGTCCTGCGCCACAACGATCGGGTTGGCGATGTTGTTGCGCTGAAACCCACGCAGCGTCAGCTTGGCATCGTCCGGGTTGTCCTCAACCAGCAGAATGGTCTTTTGGTTCTGCATCATGGTCTGTCTCCCTCAGGTTGAAAAAGAATGTCGCGCCGGCGCCTTCGCTGGCCTCGGCCCAGATCCAGCCGTCGTGGCGGCGCAGGATGCGCTGCACGATCGCCAGGCCGATACCGGTGCCGGGAAAATCGCCGGCATGGTGCAGGCGCTGGAAAGCGCCGAACAGTTTTTGCGCATGACCCATGTCGAAACCGGCACCGTTGTCGGCCACGAAGAAGCTGCGCCGGCCCTCGCCTTCGATGGTCCCGACGCGGATCAGCGCGCCGGCCGTCTTGCCGGTGAACTTCCAGGCGTTTTGCAGCAGGTTCTGCATCACGATCGCCATCAGCGCCGGGTCGGCCGTCAGCGTCATGTCCGGCTCGATGTCCCACTGCACGCCGCGTCCCGGCTGCTCCTGCTCCAGGCTGTCGGCGATCTGGCGCGCCAGCAGGCTCAAGTTCACTGGTTTGCGATGCAATTCGCCGCGCGTCACCTGCGACAGGCGCAGCAGGTCGTCGATCAGCAGGCCCATGCGCTGGCTCGCGCCACGGATGCGCGCCAGCGCGTCCCGGCCTTCGGCGTCCAGCTTGTCGCCATAGTCCTCCAGCAGCACCTGCGAGAAGCCGTCCATGCTGCGCAGCGGCCCGCGCAGATCGTGCGACACCGAATAGCTGAACGCTTCGAGCTCCTGGTTCAGCGCGGCGAATTCGCGGTTGCTCAGTTCGACGCGTTCGATCGAGCTGCGCAGCGCCGCCGTCATGCCGGCCAGGTACCTCGACAATTCGCCGATTTCATCGCCCCGCTTGAGGTCGAAGGAGATATCCATGCCGCCGGAGGCCACGTTCAGCGCGGCCCGCTGCAGCCTGATGATGGGCGCGACCACATCGCGGTGCATGCGCCATGACGCGGCGCCCGCAACCAGTGCGATCAGCGCCAGCCCGGTCAGCACCGCCCGCACCGCCTGCTGCTGCGCGCTAGCGATGCGCCGGGTCGAGATATCGGCCAGGCGGAAGGCATCGGCCTGGCTGCTCTGCTGGCCGATCAGGATCTGGCCTACCAGTTGCGCCTCGAACAGGCGCTTCGATTCCGTGTCCGCCGTGTCGCTGGCCGCGTCGGCCACCACCAACTCGCCGAACATGCGCGCCCCGGTGACCCGCCTGGCGCGCAGGTCGTCCAGGATTTCCTGCGGCTCGGCCTCGAGAAAGCGGCTCTCGGCGATCAGCCGGTTGATCCGGTCCGAGGCCGTTTGCCATTGCAGGCGCGCGCGCTCGTGGCGGTTCAGCAGGTAATCGAAGGTCACCAGCCGCAGCTCGGAGATGCCCTGCGCGATGTCGCTCGATTGCTTGCGCTGCGCGTTGGCATCGGCCACCAGCGCCTGAGCCCAGAGCATCACGCCCGCGATCAGGCCGATCGCCGCCAGCGTGCTGGCGGTTGCAACATGTTGCCGGGTGGCGATGCGCATGGCAGGCTTTTGGGCTAACGCACCACCGTCACGCGGTCGGGCTTCACGGCCAGCAGCGCGTCGAGGTACAGGTTGGGGAGAAAATTTGGAATTGGTCCCGTCGCGACATAGCCGCGCTCCATGGCCCAACGGGCCTGACTCTCCAGAGTGATCAACTGCGACTGGGTCAGTTTCAAGTTGAAGTCGAAATCGCTCCAGACGGTCTGAATCGCGCTGGCATCGACCTTCAGCCTCG
>JANOXZ010000543.1:0-4441 GCA_031418695.1 Synechococcales cyanobacterium VAR_35_metabat_10 | reverse complement strand
CAACTCGGCAACTCGATCGGCTACGTGACTGACGTAGGCGGGTTCGTTGCGTTTGCCCCGGTGGGGCATGGGTGCCAGAAATGGACAGTCGGTTTCAATCAACAGTCGATCGGCTGGTACCATTTGGGCTGAGGCGTGAATTTGTTTAGCATTTTTGAAGGTGACAACTCCACTAAAACTAATGTGAAATCCTAAGTCTAGAAACCACTCGGTTTCTGCGGGTGTACCTGCCCAGCAGTGCATCACACCTTTGACCGGTCCTTCGGCTTGCCAAAAGTCGGCCACAATATCCCGCATCTGTTCGGCTGCATCGCGGCAGTGAATGATCACGGGTAAATCCAACTGACGGGCAATCCGCAGTTGGCCAGTAAAAGCGTCGAGTTGGTTGGATGTGCTGTCCGATTTGTAAAAATCTAAGCCCATTTCGCCGATCGCCACTACACGCTGATCACTTTGGGCATAGGCCAAAATTTCAGCGCTGCTGGTATTTTGCCAACGCGCTGCTTCCAGAGGATGCATTCCTACAGCCAAAGATAGCTCAGGGAAACGATCTGCTAGTTCCACCATGCCGGGAAACTGCTCTGGATGAACGCAGGCATGTACAAGTTGCACAATGCCGTGCAATCGCCAGTTCATAGCAACAGCTTCGAGATCTTGCTGAAAGTTCTCGAAGTTGATGTGAACGTGGGTATCGATGAGCTGCATGGCGTGACGGCTTACAGTTGACAGACGGCCACCAAGCGGGCAGCTTGCCCGCTAAAAAACAGTTGTTGCACTAAGCAGCTACTGCGGCTGGTTTCAGCGCATGAGCTATGCGAGCCTTTTTATGGGAACCATTGTTCTTATGTAAGATGCCTTTTTTCACAGCTTTGTCAATTTTGCTGTAAGCATCAGACATTTTTTTCTGTACCTCAGCTAGTGCTTCGGGAGTAGGGTCGGATTTATATTTCTCCGCCGCTACAAAATAGCTCTTCATCAGTGTCCGCACTGCGGACTTGAAGGACTTGTTGCGTAGCCGGTTACGTTCGGCTACTTCGACTCGTTTGATCGCAGACTTGATATTAGCCACAGTTAGCCTTTGGAAAACTTGTGTTGGAACAGGGCATATTGCCAGAGGTTTGATATTAGCACACATGTCCACTTCATGCAAAGTTTTTTTTGAGCTTCTATCGGGCAAGTTGCACAAATTCAATTTCAGAGTCTTTAGACAAACAGAAACTGCAAGTAGAATTCTCGGGCTATCAGTACAAACTAGCCGATGGCAGCTTAAGCGCAAATACTGGCTTTGGAGAAGGAACAGCCTCGATCGCTGGTAATAAAGCCAGATTCCAGCCCACCAGAGCCGACAGTGAATGTCAAATCACCTTAAAATTTAGTGGCAAAAACCTAGAAGTAAAACAAGTAAATAAATGTGGGTTTGGGCTAAATGTGACAGCCGCAGGCAAATACCAGCGAATTAACTCCGATCGACCAACTTTCGACTGGTGATCCCTCAACTCCGAAGAAAACCTTAAGGTAATGCTCTTTTGGCCGCGAAATGTAGCATCTCATAAACGTCTGCGGTACCATAGAGGGGAATGTTAACTTTTATTAACAAATGCTGATAGGACTAATTGTTTTAGATATGGCATTAGCCGCTTGGTCTCTGCGACTAATGCAGGCAGCCAGCGATCGGCAAGAATTTTCCCTGTTCCTGGCCGGTATCCTAGTCGCCTGTGCCGGTGCAGCCCTCATTGGCGTTTATGGCCTTTCATGCAGCTATATGGGCTTTTTAGATTCGATCGCCCAACGCGGCTACTGAGTTTGACAAATAGCGCTTTAATCCTATAGATTAGGAAGCAATGGGGTCATAACTCAGTTGGTAGAGTGTCACGATGGCATCGTGAAAGTCAGCGGTTCGAACCCGCTTGACTCCATAGATAAATTAGAATCCTCGAAAAGCCAGCATCTCCAATGCTGGCTTTCTGTTGCCATTGCAGGCAATGCGGCGCGGGGCTTCCACCGTCTCTATCCGAAAACCCAACTTTGCATAGAGAGACAAAATTCGATCGGTGGCCTGATTAGACACCACCACCCGCCCCGAGTGCTGCGATAACCACTCCGCCAACCGCTCCTGGTCATCCCAAGTAAAATCCTGCTGACTATATTTAGTGAACACTCGATCGTATGGCGGATCAGCATATATAAAGTCATCATCCCGCAGCGCGATCGCCTGAAAATCTCCACAACTAAACTCCCAGCGTCCCAACAACTCTCGATATTCAAAAAAATCTGCACTATAAGTAATAGTCTTATATTTACCAAAAGGCACATTGAACTCGCCTTTATTATTGAACCGACATAAACCATTGAAGCCAGTGCGGTTTAGGTAGTAGAAAAGCAAAGCTTGAGTTTTTTTAGTTGACAGTTGACAGTTGATAGTTGACAGCGCATGTTCTCTCGCTGTCAACTGTCCACTGTCAACTGTCAACTGATTCTCAACTGTCAACTGATTAAACTTTGATCGATATTCCAGATACTGATCAGCATCATTGGTCATCGGTAATGAATTGGTTAAACCCTCTTGTAAACATTGGTAGAAGTTCACCACATGTTGGTTGGCATCGTTCAGCAACGCTACCTTTGGCTGTAAACCCAAGGCTACGGCCATGCCGCCGACAAATGGTTCTACTAGGCGGGGGGTGGGCGAGCGATCAGCCTCAATTTCCGACCATAATTCTTGCAGATTGGGCACCAGCCAACGCTTGCCACCCACCCACTTTAAAGGGGGTCGCCGTGGATAAACCGGATTAGCTAATGTGGGCACAGGGGTTGATGGTCAGTAACTCCCCTATAATACTTGTCTCCTGATCTAGAAAAAATAAAATTATGCCCCTCGCACTCCTCAGCGTCTCGAACAAAACTGGCATCGTAGAATTCGCCCGTCAGCTTGTTAATACCTTCAAATTCGACATCATCAGCAGTGGCGGCACCGCTCAGACTCTCAAAGATGCCGGAGTGCCTGTTACCAAAGTCGCCGACTATACCGGTGCCCCCGAAATCCTTGGTGGTCGAGTTAAAACCCTGCATCCAAAAATTCATGGCGGTATTTTGGCGCGCAAAGATTTACCAGAACACCTCGCTGACCTAGCCGCTCAAGATATTCGGGCGATCGATCTAGTAGTAGTCAACCTCTACCCCTTCAACGAAACCATCGCCAAACCAAATGTTACTTTGGCTGAGGCGATCGAACAAATAGATATCGGTGGCCCCGCCATGATCCGGGCTGCCGCCAAAAACTTCGCCCACCTCACCGTCCTCACCAACCCCGCCCAGTACAACAACTATCTCAGCGAAATCACCACCAGCGGCACCGCCAGCCTCGCATTCCGTCAAGATCGGGCATTGGATGCCTTTACTCACACTGCCGCCTACGATCGAGCAATCACTGATTATCTTTCTAATCAAAGCGCCGCCCCCGCTTTCCCAGCCAACTACCAACCACCCGCAGGCGAACAGCAACAAACTCTGCGGTACGGCGAAAATCCCCACCAGCCTGCGGCTTGGTATCGCACCGGCAATGCACCTACCGGCTGGGCATCAGCCGTCAAACTTCAGGGCAAAGACCTGAGCTACAACAACCTGGTAGATCTAGAAGCCGCCCGCCAAATTATTGCGGAATTCCCCAACCAACCCGCCGCCACTATTATTAAGCACAACAATCCCTGCGGCACGGCGATCGGTGAGAACCTATTAGCAGCCTACCAAAAAGCTTATGAAGCCGATTCCACTTCGGCCTTTGGCGGCATTGTGGCTTTGAGTCAGCCGATCGATGCAGCCACTGCCACCGCTATGAGCAAGACATTCTTAGAATGTATCGTGGCTCCAAGCTGCACCCCCGAAGCCCAGCAAATTTTAGCAGCCAAAAATAATTTGCGAGTACTTACTCTCGCCGACTTTACAACCGCTGTGCCTTATCAAATCAAATCGATCGCCGGGGGCTACTTACTGCAAACCTCCGATGACGGTGTAGAAACCACTGATTCCTGGCAGGTCGTGACTGAACTAAAACCCACCCCGGAGCAACTAGCCGAACTGCTGTTTGCTTGGAAGGTCTGTAAACACGTTAAATCTAACGCCATTGTCGTCAGTAAAAACAACCAGACGATCGGCGTAGGTGCTGGCCAAATGAATCGGGTTGGTTCAGCCCAAATTGCCTTAGCTCAAGCTGGTGAAGCTTCTCAAGGAGCGACATTAGCCAGTGATGGTTTCTTTCCCTTTGATGACTCTGTGCGCAGTGCCGCCGCCGCAGGCATTACAGCAATTGTGCAACCCGGTGGTAGTATGCGTGATGCCGACTCGATCGCCGCAGCTAATGAATTAGGAGTAGTGATGGTATTTACTGGCTCTCGGCATTTTCTTCACTAAGTATGAGAGTGACACTGCAAATGGTAAATTTTGC
>JANOXZ010000542.1:0-3091 GCA_031418695.1 Synechococcales cyanobacterium VAR_35_metabat_10 | reverse complement strand
GGAAATGGCTGTCACAGCCCGAGATGGTGCCTCGCTAAAAACTTTGGCTGCTGCGGCTGAAAGCTGTGGATTTAATACCCGGCCGGTGAAATCTAATTTGGAGCAGCTTGCTCAACAGAAGCTGCCTGCAATCGCTCATTGGCAAGGCCGTCACTATGTTGTGGTCTATTCTATTAGTACAGATAATGTGATAATTGGCGATCCCGCGATCGGGCAAAGGCAGCTCAGCATTGCTGAATTTACTAAAAACTGGACTGGCTACTCACTTTTGTTAGATCCAACAGTGGCGCTACATGCTCAGAATCCAGATGAGAAGTCTGGGAATTTTTGGCAGCTATTTGAGTTGGCAAAACCTCACCGAGTTGTGATTGCCGAAGTTTTTATGGCCTCGATCGTCTTGCAGATTTTTGGCCTAGTCTCGCCTATCTTCACCCAACTGATCATGGATAGGGCGGTAATTCATAAGTCTGCGGATAGTTTAAATACTTTTGCGATCGGTCTGGTGATTATGGGTATTTTCCAGATTGCCATGTCTACTTTGCGGCAGTATCTTATTTACATCACGGCAATTCGAATTGATACGGCCATGCTGGTGGGCTTTATTCGTCATGCTTTTAGTTTGCCGCTGCCCTATTTTGATACTCGTAAAGTGGGCGACATTACATCGCGCATCGAAGAAAATCATAAGATTCGGAGCTTTATTACTGGTGAGACGCTGGGGCTAATTCTTGATATTTTATCAGTGTTTGTATATGTCACCTTGATGTATATTTATAGCTGGAAGCTAGCTACCTTAGTGTTAGTCTCTATTCCACCGTTCTTAATAATTAATTTAATAGCCACACCTTTTTTGAAAAGAATGTCTCGTGAAGCCTTTAATGCCTATGCCGAGGAAAACAGTTATTTAATCGAAGCTCTAAATGGCTTGAGAACTGTCAAATCAATGGCTGTAGAACGTACTGTGCGGTGGCGCTGGGAAGAATTACTAAACCTAGAAATTAAGCAGCAGTATCGAAAGCAGATGTTTGGGATTAAGCTGCAAGCTGTTAGCTCGGTACTAGATTCACTGAGTGGGGTCGCCCTGCTGTGGTTGGGAGCATCTCTAGTAATTAGCGGAGAATTTAGTATTGGCCAGCTATTTGCTTTCAATATGCTCTCAGGCAATGTTATTGGGCCATTTAAACGCTTGGCTGGTTTATGGAATCAGTTTCAAGAAGTAACGATCGCCATTGAGCGGATTTGTGATGTAATCGAATCGCCACCAGAAGAAGATTTGCATAACAATAGTAAGCAGCAAATTGCTAAGTTACAGGGGCACATCGTGTTTGATCGAGTAACTTTTCGCTATAATCCTCACGTTGAAGCTAACACCTTAGAAAATGTAAGTTTTGAGATCAAACCTGGACAGACTGTTGCATTAGTGGGCAGGAGTGGTTCAGGTAAAACTACTTTAGCTAAATTATTACTGGGTTTGTATACTCCAACTTCTGGAAATTTGCTAATAGATGGTACTGATATTAAACAGATTGCTTTGCACTCTCTGCGCACTCAAATAGGTGTAGTAGACCAAAACACTTTTTTATTCAGCGGCAGTATTTCTGACAACATTGGCTTGGGTCAACAAAATGCTGATGCAAAAGCTATTGAACGGGCGGCAATCGCCGCAGGGGCTGATGAGTTTATTTGTAGAATGCCCATGACTTATGAGACCCAAATTGGTGAAGGGGGTGGAATGCTTTCAGGGGGGCAGCGGCAGCGATTGGCAATCGCCCGAGCCTTATTGGGAGATCCTAGCCTGTTGGTCTTTGATGAAGCTACCAGCAGTTTAGACACAGAGTCTGAGCGCATTATCCAAAAGAACTTGGAAACCATTTGTCATGGTCGCAGTACTATTATTATTGCCCACCGTTTATCTACCGTCAGAAATGCCGATTTGATTTTGGTTTTAGATAAAGGTGTGTTAATTGAAAGTGGTTCACATGATCAGTTAATGGCAAAACATGGACAATACTTTTATTTAAATCAACAGCAGTTGGGGACGATCGGACAATGATTAAAATTTTGATTGTGGATGACCAATTAGTAATTCGAGAAAACCTTCAAGCTGTTTTAGGAGAGCAGAATGATTTGGTAGTAGTGGGAACTGCCATTGACGGTGATCAAGCCCTGAACCAGGTGCAATCATTGCAACCAGATGTGGTGCTGATGGATATTGAAATGCCCGGAAAAAATGGCTTGGAGGCTGCTGCAGAAATTAGACAGCAATTTCCAGGGATACGGATAGTGATGCTTACTAGTTCTGATAATGCAGATTCAGTGCGTGAATCTTTGCGTAGTGGTGTAAGTGGCTACTTAATGAAGCAAAATGTCGATGCCGAAATGGTGGATATGATTCGGTCAGTGCAGGCAGGGCATGTACAATATGCTCCAGAGCTTATGGAGAAAGTTTTTGGTCGATCGGAGGCTTTGGCTGTAGTAGAAACAAGCGGCACATTACAGCCAGTATCTAACAGCGCGTTGGCTTTAAAGAGTTCCTCTGGCAAAGAAGAAATAGAAAAGTTTGATTCTAATATGCCAATAATTACTCGTCTTAGCGACTGGTCAAATTCGGCCAGAGAAATTATTGATGGTGTGCCATTACCTTGGACTCGGGGGTTGTTTTACTGCCTTCTGGCTTTTATGGGAGTAGCGCTCCCTTGGGCTGCGCTGTTTCAGATGGATGAAATTGGTACAGCCCAAGGCCGACTGGAATTGACCGGAGAAACAGTGCGTCGTGAAGCTGATTTAGAGGGTAGTGTAACAGTCAATAAAGTATTAGTGAAAAAAGGCGACACTGTGAAAAAAGGCCAGATAATTATGGAGTTAGACTCTAAGTCTATTCGTGACCAAATTCAGCAAAATCAAGTGAAGCTAGAAGGCCAAGAGCAGCGTCTGAGTCAGCTTGGCCTGATGAAAAATCAGTTTTCTATAGCTGTTAGCACTCAGCAACAGCAAAATCAAGCTCAGCTTTTAGAGAAACAGGCGCAGATTGCTCAAGCTGGGCAGATAATTACTAGTTTGCGTAGCAATTATAATAATCAAACTACCGAAA
>JANOXZ010000541.1:0-6800 GCA_031418695.1 Synechococcales cyanobacterium VAR_35_metabat_10 | reverse complement strand
TTTCGGCAATTAAGGCGATCGTTTGTCCGACGGGTACTGAAGAGCCAGCCTCGAACAAAAGAATGGCTAAAAAGCCCTCTGCAAAGGATTCTACGTCCATATCCGCTTTGTCGGACTCGACGACGAGTACGGTGTCACCTTTCTCTACTCGATCGCCAGGCGATTTCGTCCAAGAGACGATTTTGCCTTCAGTCATCGTAGAACTCAAGGCGGGCATGAACACTTCACGAATTGCCATAGGAAATAATGATACGTAGGGATAGGAATGAATCAACTAGCCATTCTATCACTTTGGTTGTCTGCTGCTGCTGTATCTTCCAGAGAGCCAAGCTTGCGGTAAAATAACGGGGCACTTCACACCGAGGAATGGTTATGTCTTTAGTACCCCCCAAAGAACCCAGCGATAAAATGCTAGAGGCGATGCGGCACTTTTCTGAAACCTACGCCAAAAACACCAGCACTTATTTCTGTGCCGATTTGAGCGTCACCGCCGTAGTCATCAAAGGCTTAGCCTGCAACAAAGAAGAGCTCGGTGCCCCCCTCTGCCCCTGCCGCCACTACGAAGACAAAGAAGCCGAAGTTAAAGCAGCTTATTGGAACTGCCCTTGTGTTCCCATGCGCGAACGCAAAGAATGCCACTGTATGCTTTTCCTCACTCCCGAGCAAGATTTTGTGGGCGATCAGCAAGAAATTACCCTTGAAGAAGTCAAGGCTGCCGTCTAGATGCCTGATCTAGCAACAGGGTCAGTTCCAGGGACTGAGTTAGAACAGGCGATCGAACAATTCAACACCCAAGAATTCTACGCCTGTCATGACACTCTCGAAGCCCTCTGGGTGGCTGCATCTGTCCCAGAAAAGAAGTTCTACCAAGGACTGCTGCAAATCGCGGTGGCCTGTCATCACCTTGGTAACTCTAACTGGCGCGGGGCAACAATTATGCTGGGGGAAGGGCGTTTTCGGCTGCGAGACTATGAACCAGCCTATCAACCCGATGACCAACCTCAGAATGTGGATATTGCACATATTCGCAATGCTGCCGCTGCGCTCTTGACTGACCTTCAAGCCATCCAACCAGAGGAAGTTACTCAGTTTTTGCTAGAATTCACCAACGGCCAGCGCTTTTATCCCGGCATCAAAATCATCCCGCACTAACAATCATTACGGCTAAGAAGACATGACTACTAAACTCACTCCCAATCCTTCTTTTAGCATCACCATGCGCCTAGAAACCCCCAATCGGGCGGGGATGCTGGCGAGTATTGCCCAGGCGATCGCTTCGGTAGGCGGCAACATTAGCGCGATCAATATTACTGAGCAAACCCGGGCTTCTTCGTTGATCGAAGTAACGGTAGATGCCAGCAGTACAGAGCATGGCGATCGAATTGGGACGGCGGTGAAGAGTATTCCAGAAGTGAAGATTTTGAGTTTGTATGACCGCACCATGCAACTTCATCGAGGCGGCAAAATTCGGATGGAGAGCAAAATTTCTCTTGATCGACAGTCAGATTTGGCGATGGCCTATACGCCGGGAGTGGGCAGAGTTTGTCAGGCGATCGCCGCTAACCCCGCAGAGGTTTATAACCTGACGGTGAAGGGCAATATGGTGGCGATCGTTACTGATGGCAGTGCGGTGCTAGGGTTGGGCAATTTGGGTGCCGAGGCTTCTTTGCCAGTAATGGAAGGCAAGGCGATGTTGTTTAAGGAGTTTGCCGGGATTGATGCTTTCCCAATTTGCCTGACGACTCAAGATACCGATGAAATTGTGAATATTGTGATTAACCTCGCCCCGGTATTTGGCGGGATTAACTTAGAAGATATTGCTGCGCCCCGCTGCTTTGAGATTGAAAAGCGACTGAAAGAAGCCCTAGATATTCCGGTGTTTCATGATGATCAACATGGCACAGCGATCGTTACTTTAGCGGCTTTGCTGAATGCTCTGAAGGTAGTCGGTAAAACTATTGATGGTGTCAAGATTGTTTTTAATGGTGCGGGAGCTGCGGGTATTGCGGTAGCTAATTTGTTAAAATTGGCTGGGGTGCAGCATATTACCTTGTGTGATTCTAAGGGGATTCTTGCTAAAGATCGTACCGATTTAACTCCAGAAAAGTTAGCTTTGGCAGTAGAGAAAGGCGGTAGTCTGGCGGATGCGATGGTGGGTGCTGATGTGTTTATTGGATTAAGCGCGCCCGGTGTAGTTACTCCGGAGATGGTGCAGGCAATGGCCGCGCAGCCGATCGTTTTTGCCATGGCCAACCCTATCCCAGAGATTCAGCCGGAGTTGATTGCTGATATTGTGGCAGTGATGGCTACTGGACGTAGTGATTATCCTAATCAAATTAATAATGTGCTGGCTTTCCCTGGTTTGTTTCGGGGGGCGCTAGATTGTCGGGCAAAGCAGCTTACTTCTAATATGTATCTGGAAGCGGCTAAGGCGATCGCTTCTTTGGTGAATCCTACCGATCTCAACCGCGAATACATTGTCCCATCGGTCTTCGATCCTCGGGTATCAACTGCGGTGACAGCGGCAGTACAAAAAGCTGCCAGGGAGGATGGAGTCGCTCGTTATTAATTGCGTTTAAACCATTCCAGCAAATCACTTGACTGAGAAAAATCCAACAGATCTTCCCCTAGAGCTTCTACTTTTTCTAGGGGCAAAGATTTAATTTTTTCTTGGAGATCGATGGCTTCGTTTACGCCATAGGCGATCGAGCAAGTGATTAAAATCCAGCTTGGACTACAACGATAAACAAAAAGACAAATCAAAATCATGACTGAATCTGAAGTAGTAGAAGTATTTCCTAGACTGATTGTGGGCTTAGGGAATCCGGGGGCGAAGTACGATCGGACTCGACACAATATTGGTTTTGATTTAATCGATCAATTAGCAAAACGCTGGCAAATTCCAGTTTCCGACCAAAAAAGATTTCAGGGAATGGTTGGAGAAGGCTGGGTGAGTCGTCAAAAAATTGTGTTACTCAAACCCCAGACATTTATGAACCTTTCTGGTCAATCAGTGCGATCGGTGTTGGATTGGTACAAGCTAGAACCCACCGAGGTTTTGGTGCTTTATGATGACCTAGATCTGCCCTTGGGTAAGCTACGCATTCGGTTAGCCGGTTCGGCTGGTGGCCACAATGGTATGAAGTCAATTATTAGCCATTTAAGTACACCGACATTTCCTCGGTTACGCATGGGCATTGGCAAAAGCCAAGATGAAACGATTTCTCATGTTCTGGGTAAATTCTCAGCAGCAGAGTCTGCGATCGTCACTGATGTTCTCCAATTATCTGCCGATGCTGTGGAGCTATCTTTGGGATCTGGAGTAGAAAAGGCGATGAACAAGTACAACAATCGATCGGTCTTGGTACAAACAGAACCATCGCCAACGACCAAGGCAAAGTTACCTATCGTAGAAGGCCAAGATAAATTAGAAACTAAAACATGACTAGATCACCACAAGCTCAGCAGTTTGCTTGGTCACGATCTTTTCCAAGTTGATAATCAAATTTCATGTCGATCGTAGGCACTCACAATTCTTTCTACCAAAGGATGACGAACCACATCAGTAGCAGACAGATAGCAAAAAGCAATACCATCTACTCCAGTTAGCACCTTGCGAGCCATCGTAAGCCCAGAAGTTTGATGACTCGGCAAATCTGTCTGGGTCATATCCCCAGTCACTACCATCTTCGATCGAAAACCCAGCCGAGTAAGTACCATCTTCATCTGCGAAGTGGTGGTATTCTGCGCCTCATCCACAATTACAAAGGCGTTACTCAACGTCCGACCACGCATGTAGGCCAACGGAGCCACCTCGATCGTGCCTTTTTCCATCATGCCTGGAATTTTTTCTGCATCAATAAACTCATAGAGCGCATCATACAGAGGTCGCAAAAAAGGATCAATTTTTTGCTGCAAGTCTCCTGGCAAAAAGCCCAGTTTTTCGCCAGCTTCCACCGCTGGTCTGGTGAGTACCAAACGCTCACAGTCACCACGCAGCAGCGCCTGCACCGCCATTACCGCCGCCAAATAGGTTTTACCGGTACCTGCTGGCCCAATGCAAAATGTCAGATCATTGTGACGAATATCTCGGATATAACGCCCCTGTGCCAAAGTCTTAGCCCGAATTTGATCACCCCGCCGACTGGTGGCCAGCACTTGTTCTTGTAAGCCCCGAAACTCTTCTTGATGGCCATGCTCGATCGATTCACTGGCAGCCCGAATGTCTACTCGGCCCACTCTTCTGCCGGTTTGCCAGATCGATCGGAGAGCTTCAATGATCGCTATGGTGCGATCGATTATCTCTTCGGAACCATCAATATATAAATCTTGGCCACGCAACACTAACTTGGCACCAGTAATTTGGTGGAGGGTCTTGAAATTTTCTTCTTGTATACCCACGAGGGCAACAGCACTATCAATATTTGGCAGACTGAAAACTCTAGCCTCTGTCATTAAGTCAATCTTTGAAGGGGACATTACTAATCTATCTCATATAGCAAGAGGGGCAAAGCTTATTGCTCTGCCCCTCTTGGTGATTGCTTGTTCTTTAGAACTTAACCACCAGCTAAAAGCTTAGTGAGTAAAACTTGAGCGGCCTTTTGACCAGCAGGCATACTTTGTAAAACGGTTTCTAAATCGCTCACTGGGCGCTCGGTGACATTAGCTTTAGTAACTAGTGAGCTAACGTAGGTGTTGTAGTTGCCAGCAGCAGCAGTTAACACAGTAGGGTTAATGGTGCCATTAGTACCAATCAATCCGCGCATACTGCCAGCTAATGCTTGGGCAGTATCACCGCCACCTAAAGCCGTAACCACCGCAGCTAAAGCTGGAGTATCGGAACCAGGAGCAGAAGCGGATAGATCAAGCAATGCTTGAGCGACTACTGGATCAACGGCAACTGTGTTACCACCAACCGACTGACTGCCGCTAATATTAGCCGCAGTGAGGCTAGCACCAACCGAGTTAACTTTGGACTGAATTTCTGGAGCAAAGCTAGCTGAGTTTTTAATACCGGGCACTGTGCCGCTGCCAATAACGCCACTGACTGGTCCGCTATTATTGGGAGCATTGCCACCTACATCGTAAAGGCCAGCGTTAGGAGCCGCTTGAGCGACATTTGCTAAAGGCAAAGTGGCAGCCATAGTAGCAACAATTGACAAGATTTTTTGGTTTTTCATTGGTAGATCGAAAGTAATTTACACAAGTTTTGCGGTATCCCGTTCTCAATAATGGGAACGGGATAATTCATAGGAGGAAATCTAGAAGCGGATGCCGATACCACCACCAATACCAAAGCGGCTGCTTGGGCTACCAGGATCACCTGCGATATCTAGAAGTGATGGAGTAACTTGGAGACCTACGTTGTCTCCCAATTTGAAGGTAATAGGTAGACCGATGCTGAAATTCCGACCGTTGTAGTCAGCAGCTAAAGCAAAGTTCTCAGAAGCCCGGAAACCCAGTGAACCAAAGACATTGGTGCTTTGGGTATCAGCGATAATGCTGCCAAAGTTCCGGAAACGACCATTACCAGCTCCCACAGAAGCAGTAAAGTTGCTAGTGTCACCTAAAGGTAGAACACCAGTTACTACACCATAAACTGTGCTGCCCGGTTCGTTGACAGAAGCATTGTAGTTGGTGCTAATAGCATTTTCGTAACCAACTGCTGCCGAGACATTATCACCCAATAGCTTGTGCAGCTTGAAGTTGACATTACCCCGATCGAGGAAGCGAGTGTTGCTGCTCAAAGAGGTGCTGTAGGAGGCTTCTAAACCGACTAAGTTGCGGGCATCACCCAAGCCAATACCGGCACCGATACCTACTGAATCTAAGTTACCAATTGAACGACCAGCGGCTGGGATTTTATCTTGATAACCAGCGGCAATGAAGAAGTCACCCCAGTTAGCGCCAAAGCCACTAGGTGTAGTGAGACCACCAACCGGAGCATTTACTGGTGCTGGGACGGCAGCTTCTAAGACAGGAGGAACTGCTGGGATGCCAACCTTGCCCAACACGTCTGGCTCAGTCAATCTGGCGATCGATGGTGCTGGAGTTGGAGCACAGTTAACAATGTATTTTTGCGCTGGGCTATCATCAGGCAGCTTAGGCAGTCTGTCAGCAGCTACCAAAGTTTGGTGTAAGAATGCAGCTACGTCGGAACGAGTTGCTTCGCCAGTAGGATTAAAATTACGACCATCTGGGTAGGAAACACTTACCGCCACACAGCGCTGAGCTGCCGCGACTAAAGCGTTGCGACCAAAAACAGGCACTTGAGGAGTATCAGAAAACAGCTCATCAATGTTAGCAACAGTGCCATTGGCCTGAAGCTTACTACCGTTGACCAAAGATACCAAAGATTCGATCCGCTTGATGTTGTCCGCAGGACGGAAAGTACCACCTGGATCACCAGCTAAGAAGCCGATCGAGGAAGCTTTAGCGATCGCGTCAGCAGCCCAATAACCTCGGGGTACGTCTCGGAAAGTTTTCTTGGAACTAACTTCAGGAGCATCAGGGAAAGCCCTTCTGATTAAAGCGGCGAACTCAGCCCGAGTTACAGGTTGATCTGGGCGGAAAGTACCATCTTTGTAACCAGCAATGATTCCTTTTTCGGTGAGAACTCTAATGAATGGCTCTGCCCAGTTACCAGAAATATCACTCAAACTAGTTACGCCATCCTGTTTGGTGCCAGGAGCAGTCGCATCAGGAGTTTTTTGATTTTCCTTTGGTGCAGTTTCACCAGTTGTAGGCGCTACAGGCTGAACTTCAGGAGTCTTTTCTGATGGCTTGCTGTCATCTTTTGG
>JANOXZ010000540.1:0-6323 GCA_031418695.1 Synechococcales cyanobacterium VAR_35_metabat_10 | reverse complement strand
AGTTGCCCGCACCCAAAAAGCGGCATTGCTAACTCACTTAATTCAGCAGCACAACTGGTTTCAAGTATTGGTCTTTACCCGTACCAAACATGGAGCCGATCGATTAGCCAAACACCTGCTGCAAAACGAAATCTCGGCTCTAGCGATCCACGGTAACAAAAGCCAATCGGTGCGCACCAAGACCCTAGCTAAATTCAAAGAAGGGGGAGTCCAGGTGTTAGTGGCCACCGACATCGCCGCCCGAGGCATTGATATCAACGACTTGCCCCAAGTTGTGAACTTTGAACTCCCCGATGTACCCGAAGATTACGTCCACCGGATTGGCCGCACTGGGCGCGCCGGTTCTAGTGGTGGTGCCATGTCTTTGGTCTGTGAAGAAGAAGTGAGGTTATTGAAGGCGATCGAGCGTCTCATTCAAAGAACCCTACCCCAAGAAATCATTAAGGGCTTTGAACCCGACCCCAACGAAGCCCCCGAACCCGATCGGCGCAATCAAGGCCGTCCCCCTAGAGGTCAACAACAGCAACGCCGCTCTTCTGAATCCCGCGATTCCCGCCCGAGCAGCAGCCGTCCAGCCAGTGGTAGACCATCTGCCCCCAGTCGATCGTCCAGCCGTCGCACGCCATAAACCTGTCCTGGCTTCTGGGAAAAAATCCCACATAAAAACCTGCTCACCCCATCACAATCGAGAGAGCGAGCAGGTTAGATTTTCGTAACCAACGGTATCAAATCGATCAAGTCCGAGAATTCTGGATCACCGCCGTAGCCGCGATCGCATTAGCTACACTAAAAGATCCCACGACTGGTTGATAAGCACCAGCCCAAGTAGCCACCAACCGATCGGCAGACTGAATTAACTGCTCTGCCCCCCGGCTTCCATTGGCATACCAACTAGTCGGAATACAGCTTAATCCCCGGTAGGTGCCTACGAATAAACCCGTCAGTGCCACAGTTAAAGAAGGTTGACCAGGAATCTGTGCAGCCCGCTGAACAGCAGTTTGTAAGCTGTTGGGAGTCGATAGAAAACAATAAGTCGCCATTGCTGCTGGTAACAAATATGATTGGTCACTGAGAGCAATTTTGGCGATTAGTTCTGTAATGTTAGTGGGCGTTGGTGCGCCATCTGGAGTGAGAGCAAGATATTCATGAATAGATAGCAACTGTTGAGACAAGGCATCTTTGAGGTTGGGTGAAGCTGCCAATACTGCTGGAATTAATCGATCGAGGCTAGTTCTTTCACCCAGCAGCATCGCGATCATCGTGCCCAAAAACACCAAGGTAGCAGTATTCTCTGGGTCTAGCTCATTGCGTCGCCCAATTAAACGCAGAGTTTGTTGCAGTTGAGGTAAATCTTCTTGTAAATACATGGCCAACGGTACGATAGCGATCGGCAGTCGATCGGGAGTAGTAAGACGGCTAGTAGTAGTCAGCCAGTCTTCCAGCTTCAGTCCTCGACAGTGGATCAGGCTTTCCATGCTGGCTTCGGCTAGCAGCGCATAACTTTTAAAAGTATCCCGCTCCCGCTGTCGCAGCTCATCACTATTGGCACTTGGTTCTACCACGGCCAATCTCACCTGTTGGGAAATATACATTCCCGCCAAGCCGCCCTGAATTTTGTTAAGTACAGATTGCTGCATTATTTTTGACCACCTAATTTCTTGTCCGACTTTTTGGTATCTAACATCAAATACACGCCCCAAATAGCCATTGCTCTAAGGTAGTGACTAGCCCGAAAAGTACCGTTAGCAGTAATTGCTTCTGGAGTGCGAAATTGTAAACCATTATTATAGATCTGGTTTACCACGGTTTCCGTTAGTCGCATTGCTTCATCAGTCATGCCCATTTGGGCTAAAAAGGCCGCGATCCCAAAATTGATCCCTGTCCAGACTTCTAGAGGATGAGTATCCTGAGCATTAACTGGAGAACCGTCGATCAATACACCGTTAGCAGCACCGATTTTGCCCTCATTGAAGTTCAAAAAACAGGATTGGTAAATAGTTTGCAGGGCGGTCTTGGCACAGTCGATCGGCACCACATCAGGCAAACCCGCCAACGACGCACAGAATTGACCACATAGCTGATCAGCCATAATTACAGCAGAACCACTCTTAGTATCAATTTTGTAGTAGCTACCATTCCATAATTGTTCTTGATACAAAGGCTTAGAAGCAGTGAGCCATTCTTGATATTCGGTGAGAATTTCTTGGTCTTTAATGCGGCCAGCAGTTTGCAAAATTTTGCCGATCGCCAAAGCCGCTTCCAACGCCGCAATCCACAAACCTCCACAGTAGGCGCTAATTCCTTGCAGTCGCCAATCATCAAAGGTTTGATCTGGGGCACCACTGTTTTCCGGAATACCATCGTTATCTAAGTCAAAGCGCTTCAGATAATCCAATGCTGCCACCACTGCTGGCCAGCAGTCCGCCAGGAACTCGGTATCTTGTTCACCAGTAAACACATAAGCCCGATGCACCTGTAGAACAAAATCGCTACCCAGATCTTTCCATAAATTACAGTCTTGATAACAAGTATAGTTAGTCTTGATCCAAGGATGCTCATTGGGTGCGCCCAAGTCATGGGGCGTAGCATCGGCGATTTTACGAGGGGCAGACATCGCTGCCGGGTCACTTACTTCTGGCCGATCGGCGTAACCAAAAGCAGTTTGTACATAGTAACCAATTAATCTTAATTTGTCGTCACTAGTAGGAATTGCTCGGGCAAAGTCCATCAAAATCGCTTTTTCTAATTTCGGCCATAGCAACAAAGGTGCGAAGCCCCCATAGAGCCGTACATCCAAGCTTTCATACCAGCGGTAATCCAAACATTCCAACACCCCAAAGTGCCCCACCGGATTATCTTCATCTGCCGCCGTCCACAAAGTACCGCCATCGGTCATCAGATACAGTTCATTGAACAAAGCCATCTTGAACCAGTCTGGCAAATCCGATCGATCTAAAATAGGCTGCTGCCACTGGACAATTTGCGCCTGCCAACTATCGTAGTGCTTGAGGGCGGTACGGACGATCGACCACACATTGCGACCATTGCGACCAAAAAAGTCGGTGTAGCGACGATAGTAGTTGATATCTTTAGCAAATTCAGTAACCGGTAGATCCCAAGCCAAGATAAAGGGAATCTTTTTGGTTTTGCCCGGTTTGAGAGTAAAACGCACCGCAATCGCCGCCCCAATTTGTTCACCGGGAGCCGCCGCAGTCTCATCGTCTCGATCCAGCAGAGAACCGTTAGCCGCAAAGCTATCCCAAACTTCCGCTCCATCACTATTGGGGTGCCAACGGCTGTCATAGAAGATATCTAGAGCGGGGTTAGTAACTGTGGCAATCGCCCATTGACCTTCCCCCTCCCGAGGCATATTGTCGTCCATCCGCACCCGATCGAGCAAACAACCGACTCTAAAGTTATCGGAGATCCACTGGTTGTAGTTACCAGTGCTGTCACCCCATCGAGGAGTGTAGTCATAAACGGGGCTACCATCATCCCTCACAGTGATTTCGCTGCTGACGGTGCTATTAGTAAACCAACCCGCAATATTCTGCCAAGTAAGCATAATGCTAACAGTGATTTCTTGGTCAGTAGGATTATGGGCTGTCCACTCAAATACGGCTACTGGATAAGAAGTTTCTTGATAACTATGTGCCCAAACCGGGGATAGTTGTTCACAGGTGAACTGGGTGGCGAAAACGTTGTTGTAGCTATACCAACTCCGAGGGTAAAGCGCCTCATAGTTACCAGTAGATTGGCCGTCTTGAGTTGCCGGATACCATTGCCAACGCTGCAAGCTGCCATCGGCAGGGGGATTTGTGGAGAGAGCGTAGGCCGTAGCTCGATCCACAGTCTGCTCAAAGATGCTGAATTGACAGGCGGGCAAATGGCCAAAGGTATGTTCACCGCCGTCTAGGTGCCAAAGATTAAAGTCGCCCTGGTGCGATCGACCAATACAACCCGCACCAAAACCACCCAAAGGCATTCCATGAAAAGGGCCATCGTCAATATTACTGGGGTAACGAACGGTATAAGGGTTTTCCCAAGTTCGATCGAAGGGACGTTGCCAAGTGGCACTGGGAATATTGGGTTGGGCAGGAGGATTAAGCATGACTAAGCATTACAAGGGCGGTTCGCGGCTTGATTATTGTACCTTGTACTGGTTTCGACAGGCCTGACCTGATCTTCAAAAATGGCTGTCTATGGTTCAGGCAAGAATCAAACGAATACTGGAAAAAGAAGTAGAATCAGATTGTGAGACCAAAAATGCAGAATCAAAAACATGCCATACAGTAATTTCACGGTAGAAGAAGTAAGGGATAAGTTCACTCTAAAAGTTCGGTATGCTGGTTTCTTGCCAGAGTTAGAGCCGATCCCTCCTAGTGAATACTTACAGATGGCTTTATCCAAAGGTTTGACATATCAAATCAAGGGTTCTGAAAAAGCCAGGTCTGAATTTGTTATTGCACCAATTCTTTTAGAGCTGAGAGATTTATCAAATAGCTCAGTCAGTGTATTTTCAGGAGAGGACTTTACAGTTGATCGGGAACTAGGATTAAGTGGAATATGTGATTTCTTAATTAGTCGGACAGATGATGAATTAGTAATCGACGCACCTGTAATTACTTTGGTTGAAGCAAAAAAAGGGGTTCTTAGTGATGGTTGGGGTCAAATTGCCACTCAAGGCTCTGAGGAAACCTCAGAGCAAAGTGTCGCAAAATGCATCGCCGAAATGGTTGCCGCCAAAAAATTCAATGAAACGAAAGGAAGAAAAATCGAATACATTTACGGCATAGTAACCAGTGGTTCTCTGTGGCACTTTTTCCAAATGGAGGAGGATTTGGTTTCGATCGATCCAGTGGAATACTCACTAGCACCAGTAGAGAGACTACTGGCAATCTTAAATTGGATGATTAGGATTTAGAATCTTGAGAAATTGCACTAGACACCAGTGACCTTTGAGATTAATATGATAATCATTATCATTCTCGCAACTTGGGTCAGTATCAAATCATGGCAGCGATCGATTCCTTTATCTCCATACAACATCTCTATCGTCAACGATGGAAAGCGGCCTCTGTCCTATTATTCTGCCTCAGCGGTTGCACTTCAGCCCCTACACCCCCAACTTCTACACCCCCAACTTCTACACCCTCAGTCTCTGCGCCCCCAACTAATGAATCGACTCCCAGCAGCAAAGCACCATTAGTAGTAACGACCACCGATGTGCTCTGCAACTTAGTAAAAACCATCGCCAAAGAAACCGTCGAACTAAAATGTCTAGTGGCAGCCGGGACTGACCCCCACACCTACGCCGTGACCCCCGCCGATCGACAGGCGATCGAAACAGCCAGCTTATTACTTTACGCTGGGCATGGTTTTGAACCAACAATTATTAAGGCGATCGAGGCCACCAAAAACAGCGCGCCGAAAGTAGCTGTCAACGAAGTGGCTGTTCCCAAACCACTGCAAATGGTCGAAGATGGCAAAACCGAAACCGATCCACATGTTTGGCACGATGCTCAGAACGGGATCAAAATAGTGGAATCTTTACAGGCAGCCCTGAGTAAAGCTGTCCCAGATCAAGCCGCAACTTATGCCGCCAATGCCAAGACTCTTACCACCGAACTTGCCCAAATTGATAGCTGGATTAAAGTGCAAATGGCCACGATTCCAGAAAAATCGCGCAAGCTAGTGACTACTCATGATGCCTTGGGTTACTACGGCAAGGCTTATGGCATCCCCATTGAAGGGGCACTCCAAGGTCTCAGCACCGAGGAAAAACCTACTCCTGTGCGAGTCAAAAAATTAGTAACTGAAATAAAAACATCGGGCGTGCCCACCATTTTTGCAGAAGCTGCTAACAATTCTAAATTGCTAGATACGGTGGCAGTTGATGCCAAGGTTAAGGTTTCTACAAATCCATTATTTGCTGATGGTTTAGGTGAAGCTGGCAGCACCGGAGATACCTACCCAAAAATGCTGATATCTAACACCAAGACAATTACCGAAGGATTGGGTGGAAAGTTCCAAGATTTTACAGCCAAATAATGTTTGATTTATTAGGAGCCTGTGATGGTGAATACGATGGTGATACCCAGCCCCGAATTGATTCTACCCAAAAGGGGTTTACCGGTAACAATAATTACTGGCTTTTTGGGCAGTGGTAAAACGACGTTACTCAATCACATTTTGAGCAACCGCCAAGATCTAAAAGTGGCGGTACTAGTGAACGAATTTGGTGACATTAATATTGATAGTCAGTTGTTAGTGTCGATCGATGAAAGCATGATGGAGCTGAGTAATGGCTGTATCTGTTGCAC
>JANOXZ010000539.1:0-3264 GCA_031418695.1 Synechococcales cyanobacterium VAR_35_metabat_10 | reverse complement strand
CGAAATTCGCGGTCTTTGGTTTCTTTTGGTACACCGATTTCCATGTCAGCCTCTGAAAAGTATGTCTGGGTGGATATGTCTGGATTAGATCTATCTAAAATAGATTCTCTGAATCTTAGTCATTTCACCGAATATTCTACTGCCCAGCCAACCAACATTTTGTTAACCTTCTTCAATATTGTTCCAGTCTGAGGGAAAAATAAGTATAATTTCTATCAGGCTCTCTAGAATTTTGCGTACCGTGGATTCCTCTTTTTACCTTTCTAATCCGCCCGTTGTCCTGAATGAGAAATTTACCACTGGCACGGTCGGCACTGTCACGGTACGTACTCTAGAACAGGCCGACATTATTCAGGCAGCCAATGTAATTGGTGATAGTTTCCAAATAGGGGCAGCCTTTGGCCGGTGGCTGATGCCCCTATTTAAACTGGGCATCCGCGAAGACTTGTACAGCCGCTGGCGTGAGCAAGACCCCCAGCGCGCTGTAGCTCTAGTAGCCACCATTAATCGCAGCACATCTAAGGTGGTAGGTACGATCGAAGTTACCAACCGGGGTACGCTCTATCATGCCAGTCTGGCCAAACGTTACGCCTACATTGCCAACCTAGCTGTGGATGACGGCTATCGATCTCTGGGGATTGGGCGGCAGCTAATTAGCCAATGTGAATTGATCGCTAGCCAATGGGGCTTCGGTTATATCTATTTACACGTTATGGCCGAAAACCCGGCAGCAAATCATTTGTATACCAAGTTGGGCTTTGAACTACTTTGCAGCGATCGCACTTGGCACTTATTACCATGGAAACGTTCTTCCCGACTATTTCTACGTAAAGCGCTGGCATGATTAGGCAATATGGTATCGCTTTCTGTTAGGGCAGTTTGTTACAATCAGCACTTATAGATAACAGATTATAGATGTTGATCTGACTCAGATCACTGTAAACAAAATGCCAGATCATTGCTCTTGCTCGACCTGCACAGGTGTCGATCGACGTAAATTTTTAAAATATCTTGTAGGTGCAGCTTCTTTTAGCCTAGCTGCAACCGTTGGCGCGACCCCCGCTCTGGCCGAGAAAAAAGTCTTCAAATCACCCAAAGCACTGGTGCTGAGCTGCATCGACTATCGTATTCTCGAAGCCGAACGCTATTTTCTTTCTTTGCAAAATCTCGGGAATCTCTATGACATGACCGCTTTAGCCGGTTCTTCGTTGGCTTTAAGCGGCGTACCACACCAATCTGATGCCATGGCTTTTTGGGATCAGCTAGATATCTCATACCGACTACATCACATCAAAAAAGTAATTATTCTCGATCACCAAGACTGTGCCGCATTTGCCTATAAAATCGATCCGAAGCTTTCCGAAGACCCGGTGCTAGAACTAAAGACTCATCAAGAATCTTTAAGCAGGGCACATTGGGCAATTCGAGATAAGTATCCTGATCTGAATATTGAGCTGTATTTCGTCAATCTCAATGCCGAAGTCAAGCCGATCGAAGCCTTAGCTAAAATAGTTCCTTCGGTAAACCCTCCCGCAAAAGTAGCCTGAAGGTCTATCTAGAAGTTAAACTGAGATAACTGAGCATCTTACTGGGCATGATGTAATCAAGCATTACCTCCTTGCCGTCGGGCACAAGCATCCATCATCTACAGCGAAAGTTTATGAATCATAGTTCTTCCGTTCGACCATCTGCTCCATCTTCAAACCGCCGCCACTCTACTGCTTGGCGTATTCTGACTGCCCTGATTTTGACTCAGGGAGTTTGGACTGCTACACCTGTTTTGGCTAAGCCAGAAACAGCCAAGCCCGTTAAGGTCGTCAAAGAAAAAGAATACGGCTACAGCCAAATGCTGGAAGATGTTGACAGTGGTAAAGTCAGCAAAATTGTGGATGTCACCGGAGAGACTCGACGGACGTTGAAAGTTTCGTTTAAAGGTAAGGCTGTTACCAAAGATGTCTTGATGTTCGACAGCTTAGAAAGCAATCGACAACTTTATGAGAAGACCAATTTTTTCAAGCGGCTATCGACTGCCAATGTTGGGTTAGAATCCCAGCCCCGTGCTGCTGATAACTCTGGGTTGCAGGGTCTATTGTTCCAGTTGGGCTTGTTGGTATTAGCCCTGTTTGCTCTGTCGGCAATTATTAAGCGATCGGCCAATGCCTCTGGTCAAGCGATGAATTTCGGTAAATCTCGCGCTCGTTTCCAAATGCAGGCCAAAACCGGCGTGATGTTTGATGATGTTGCCGGTGTCAATGAAGCTAAGGAAGAACTGGCTGAAGTTGTGACTTTCTTGCAACAGCCCGAGAAATTTACGGCTCTGGGTGCCAAAATCCCCCGGGGAGTATTGTTAGTAGGTTCACCCGGTACTGGTAAGACTTTGATGGCCAAGGCGATCGCTGGGGAAGCCGGTGTGCCGTTCTTTAGTATTTCGGGTTCAGAATTTGTGGAAATGTTTGTGGGTGTGGGTGCTTCTCGCGTTCGCGATTTGTTTAAGAAGGCCAAAGAGAACGCCCCTTGTTTAATATTTATTGATGAAATTGATGCAGTAGGTCGGCAACGGGGCGTAGGTATTGGCGGTGGCAACGATGAGCGGGAACAGACCCTTAATCAGTTACTGACCGAGATGGATGGTTTTGAAGGGAACCTGGGTGTAATTGTCATCGCGGCCACTAACCGTCCAGATGTGCTGGATGCGGCCTTGTTGCGTCCTGGTCGTTTTGATCGCCAGGTCACTGTAGATTTACCAGATTACAAAGGTCGGTTGTCGATTTTGGAAGTCCATGCCCGCACCAAGAAAATGCAGGAAGGTCTTTCGTTAGAAAGCGTTGCCCGTCGTACTATTGGTTTTAGCGGTGCCGACTTGGCTAATATGCTCAACGAAGCCGCGATCTTTACCGCCAGAAGACGCAAAGAAGCAATCACCATCCACGAAATTGACGATGCGATCGATCGGGTACAAGCGGGGATGGAAGGCAAAGCGATTATTGATGGCAAGTTCAAACGCCAGACGGCCTACCACGAGATTGGTCATGCCCTCTTGATCACTCTGTTGCCAGAGCATGACCCGCTGCACAAGGTGACAGTGATTCCTCGGGGACGGGCGATCGGTCTGACTTGGTCTACTCCCTCGGAAGAATTTGGGCTAGAGAACCGCACTAAGCTGCTCTCCAGAATTATGGTGAGCCTAGGTGGTCGGGTAGCCGAAGAAATTGTCTTTGGTGAAACCGAAGTAGATAGCGGTGCTGATAGCGATATTCAGCAGCT
>JANOXZ010000538.1:0-1852 GCA_031418695.1 Synechococcales cyanobacterium VAR_35_metabat_10 | reverse complement strand
TAAAACTATCAATACTCGATCGGTACATGGAAAACGAATTTATTTTTATGTTTTCGGAAAACGCGAAAATGGCAGTGAAGCGCACCCCTCAACAAAGGATTTTATAATTAGGAGTTCCACTCATTGCCCATATCTTAAAAGAATGATAGGATTTGCTTGAAGTATGTAATGATTTCCTTGTTTAATCTAAGCGGCTAACAAAGAATAGGAATTTCAAATATGGCTTTAGATCAACTTGAGGCGTTTCTAAAGAAAATGCAGTCTGAACCTGCACTTAAAAATGAAGTGTCCACAGCATCAACCGCAGATGAGGTTGCAGAGATAGCACTAAAGCTTGGCTTTGAATTTTCAGGTGATGAATTACTGAGAATGTCAGGAAAGAAATTTGGCGGAGTTACTGTTATAAAAACTATTCTTCCTGGAGAGTATAATTAAATGCTTTTTGAATATCTGGTTGTACAAGCATAGAAAAATAAACACTATATTTTCATTCAAATCAAGAGTATCTTTACCCGAATTAAACGCCCTCTTGAGTGCTGGATATCCGTGGCGACTACTACCACATGACTTTCCCGTCTGGCAAATGGTGTACGAATACTTTCGGAACTGGCGCAGCGAGAACATCTGGGTACGGGGTGTCACCAGTTTATAATTAAAGCCAGTAGCTAGAACCCAGGTCTTAGGCGTAGGGTGGGCAATGCCCACAGCTCAAACTCAAACGGAGCAAGTATTTCAGCCATATCGTACATGATAAAACTCATTCGATCCCCAAGCTTTCGGCAAGTAAGGGAATCGAAAATATGTTAGCTTAGACAAACATTGCTTTTTCGTTGTGTTTATCTGCCCTGATGTCCATCCCAGCATTCAATGAGCTTGGTTATTTACCACCAGGGATTTATGAGACTTCTTGGCTGGAATTCATGAGCCGCTTTGCTATCAATCGCCAGCGACAGCGATTGGCAACTGGTTTAGCCGCAGCCCTGCGAAAGTTAAATGTTGCGGGTTGTCGCCGAGTTTTAATTGGTGGTAGCTTCGTGACAAGCAAAGAACATCCCAACGATTTTGATGGTTGGTATGAAGGGTTTGGATTAGATCTCAATCTTCTCGACCCGCTATTTTTAGAAGATGTTGAATCTCAAATGGAGGTGTTTGGCGGTACTTTGTTCAGCCCGCCTAGCTATGAGGGCTTCTTTCAAACTGACAGAGAGGGACGACCAAAGGGTGTAATTGGGTTAGATCCGCAGGAAATGATTATTTAGCGAGGCAGGCAGCGATGATTCAAAACGAACGTCAGTATAGAATTACGCAAACTAAGTTACGAGAGTTTGAGCAAGATTTGGCAAATCTCGATCCGCCAGATCCCAGTCTCCATCCCCGTCAAATTGTTGGTTGGACAAATAGCTATAACTTGACAATTCGCCAATTGAAGCAAGAATTAGCTGAATATGAACAACTCAAAAGTGGGGATATTGTAACTTTTGTGTTGGGTTCGCTGAATGATTTACCAACTACATTGATCAAGGCGAGAATTGCGGCAGGGATGACACAGAAGGAGTTAGCAGATAAAATCGGCGTTCGAGAGCAGCAAATTCAAAGGTATGAGGCTAATCATTATAATTCTGCTAGTTTCGATCGATTGCGATCGATTGCTGTTGCTTTGAATATTGAAATTACTCAAGCAGTTATGCAAGTACAGCAAGTGTAATCTAGTGGGTTCTCTCCCTGTAAGTTAGGTTGAAGCCTGTGTTCGCGTAGCGTATCCCATTGGAGAAAACCCAACAATCTTACTGAGAGCGGGGAGTCTCCATACAATGAAACAGAGGGAACATCTCACCTTGGCAAATATAGTATG
>JANOXZ010000537.1:0-2961 GCA_031418695.1 Synechococcales cyanobacterium VAR_35_metabat_10 | reverse complement strand
CTTAAGCGAACCGTGTTGGCTCCTACCCTAGGCTTCTGAGTTGCACATAATGATCTAACAACACTTACTTGTTGTTGATATTATTTTTTAACTCTTTAGCACTATTTTTGGCTACATCTGGATATATCGAACCAAATTCCTTTACTGCGTCTGCTGACTGTTCACCAATTCTTTTTAATCGTTCGCCGGGACGATCTTTTGTTTCCTGAGCTTGCTTCTCCCATTCCGCAGTTGTTTTTGGTCGATTTGGATCGTCATCCTGCTGAAGCATTTTGTCAATTTTCTTGATTGCTGTCTGTTTACTTAGCCCTGGATCGGCAGTAGTTGTTAGAATCAAAAAGCCTATCAAGGCAATAGATACAAGTTGTGTCACCTTAATATCTTTAAACAGGTAATTGAGTTTGTGAGCTATGGCAGAAATAATTTTTTTCATGGTTGTCTCTCTTGGTAAATAAGCTGACTTTGATATAAGATCGGCAATAACCTGTTACAGTGCTGCATCATCACATAAGCCTTTTCGGCCTACGACTATCAGAGCTAGAGTGGTTAGATTCGTCACGCCTTACGCCAGTTAGTCGGTTTCAGGCGAGCAAATCTTATTGTTTAGCCGTCTTTCATCCCTACTCACTTTGGGGTGAGGATGTCTTACTGTTTAGCTACAGCTACCGAACATTGGGATCGCGGTAGACAGGGGTATTATCCTGACGTGTAGTGTGGATATCTTGCTCTTTTCGTCGTCCTAATAATCCAAACAAACCAGCTAAGCCAGCCAATCCCCATAAACCTGAATAGTCGGTATTACGATCGTATGTAGTAGTGGTGCTTGCACCTGGGGTGTCTGCACGGGGAACAGTTGTTTGAGCAATAGCGGGAGGAGTCATTGTTGCAATTGAAAGAATGGTAGCAAAGATGCCAACATTGATAAAGGCAATTCTCCAAAGGGGAGGCTTCGCCAACGAAGATGATTTTTTCATGAGTTTGAGCTCCATTATTTGCCAGGTGTCGTCTAAAAAGCTTTAAGGTCGATTTAGATTGTTGGCTTGACTACCTACGAATTTAACCGAATTGGTTGCTCAAGCACTCTGTCATAAGTACCGTATTTTAAAAGTCGAGGTATGCCTAATGACGAAAGGATATTTCCATTAAGATCTTGAACTATCTTTAAATGTAACCAGCAGATTTTGAGCCAGAATAGCTATATAGCTCATGTAACCTTTCAATTGGCTAGAATGTTTTATACTCACATATCCTAGCCAGTCTAAATCCAAAATATCTTCTGTCTAAAGAAGGAAAAGTGTTATCTCTCTTTAGACAGATAACACTTCATTTAGTGAAAAAGTCTTCCGATCGATAGATGATCTTAGCTAATTGCTGACCTATTATCTAAAACATCGGCGATCAATCTGTGCTCGTTTATTTGCTCCTCCAATAGTACATCTACACGAATATGTTAGGCTCTTAAATGATGAGTGTAAAACAGAAGATTTACTGCTGCCAACGAGCCTGCTGGTCAGCCCAAAAGGGTGCGATCGGGCTGTTGGTGATCGCGCTGAGTAGTTGTAATGCCGCACCAAAAGGTGAAGCCGATGCTCGGACAATACCCCTAGGCGCACAACAGACTCAGGCGATCGCGGTAGATGTAGCAGTGGCGGCAACATCTCCCTTAGAATCAGTGCGATCGTATACTGGGACGACTCAACCCTTTCAGGAAGTAGCGATTCGCGCACAGGCAGAGGGACAATTACAACAATTGAACGTGGATGTCGGCGATCGCATCAAGCAGGGTCAAGTATTAGCACAGATCGACGATGCGCTTTTGAGTGCCAACTCTGCTGAAGCCGCAGCCGAACTAGCATCGCGGCGCACAGAAATTGCCCGACTTCAGGCACAAGTCAGCGACGCGAACACCCAAGTCGTTCAGAATCGCTTGAAACTCCAACAGGCTCGATCTGATGCCGCTCGATACGAAAGCCTCGCCAAAGCCGGAGCGATATCGCAGCAACAAGCCGAGCAATTTCGGACTCAAGCCGACACCGCCGAACAAGTATTGCGATCGTCTCAAGCCAAAGTCACCGCCGAGCAACAGGCCATCGAGGTCGCCAAGAGCCGGATTACTGCCCAGCAGGCAGTCCTCGCCCAGCAACAACGCCGGAAATCTTACGCAGTAGTCACATCGCCGCTCTCTGGTGCAGTCCTCACTCGATCGACCGAGGAGGGCAATCTCGTCCAAGTGGGTAACGAGCTGCTGCGGTTGGGCGATTTTAGTCAAGCCAAAGTGACAGTTCAAGTCTCCGAACTCGATTTAGCAGATGTCAAACTGGGCAGCACCGCTCAAGTCAAGCTGGATGCCTTTCCTAATGAACGATTCACCGCGAAAGTCACTCGCATTTCACCTGCTGCTAATCCAACATCCCGGCTATTTCCGGTCGAAATGACTATTCCCAATTCCACTGGCAAAGTCGGCAGCGGCTTGCTAGCGCGGGCAACCTTCGCTCCCACCACAATCGATCAAGTCGTCATCCCCTTGTCAGCTCTCCAAGACGATCGCCCCAATTCTAAATCCAATGCTCAAGCTGCAACTACTAACAACCGCGCTAGAAATTCAGCCCCATCTGCTGATACAAATGTTTCTGCACCGAATCGCACTAGCGGGACATTATTTGTCATTACCAGTGAAGGTGAACAGTCAAAAGTTACCGCCCGCTCGGTCAGACTCGGTGAACAAATCGATGGCAAAGTCCAAATTCTCTCTGGTCTAAAGTCCGGCGATCGCTATGTCTCCCGTGCTGGTAAACCCCTTAAAGATGGCGACCCGGTACGGTTGAGTATCTTGTCTGCCCAATGAAGCTCGCGCGAAGGTTGTCCCCATTTCTCAACTAATCGATGCAAACCCCTAACTCCTCCGGCTTCAGCCTTAGCACTCTCTCGATCCGTCAATACATTGGCACCCTGATGTTGACC
>JANOXZ010000536.1:0-1653 GCA_031418695.1 Synechococcales cyanobacterium VAR_35_metabat_10 | reverse complement strand
GAGATAGGAAGACAGGAAGACGGGAAGACAAGATGAGTTTAATCCGCGCTTCCTTTATCCGCGTCTATAAATAAACCAAAGGAGGGAACATGCGTCTTACAGCACGCGAACAGGAAAAGTTGATGATCTTTTTGGCGGCGGAGTTAGCGCGCAAACGGCAGGCGCGGGGGTTGAAGTTGAACTATCCCGAAGCCATCGCCATCATCACCTTTGAAATTATGGAGGCGGCACGTGATGGCAAAAGTGTCGCCGAGAGTATGATCTATGGCACGACCATCCTAAAAAAGTCCGATGTCATGGAAGGCATTGCGGAGATGATCCACGATATCCAGGTGGAGGCGACCTTCCCCGATGGCACCAAGTTGGTCACCGTCCACGACCCGATACAGTAATGCGGAGTGCAGAATGTACGACAAAATTTAGCACTAAAACAGATAAAATTTTGAACAAGCAATAAAGCTTTCTACCGCAAAGAACACAAAGAGCGCGAAGGTTTTCTTGTTTTTCTTTGCGCTCTTAGCGATCTTTGCGGTAGAAAGCTTTTGGTTCCGGCTTATCCAGGGTAACAGGAGAGACATTATGATTCCAGGTGAGGTGATGGTTGATTTGGCGGTGGGTGATATTGTACCCTTATTGATGGCGCGCTATAGTGGCGCTGCTTATGGCTTTGTGGGCACGGCCAAGTCTGAATATTATTTGGTGGATAGTAACCAACAGCCTTTGACTCATCGGCAAAAAAGTTTAGAAGCCCGCAGTGGCTCGGTCTATTTTCCTTGGGAGCGATGGCTAATGCGGCATCCCAATTGTCAGGGGGTGTTTCCGCGCGATCGAATCACCTCTGAGAAATTAAATAGGTTTCAGATTCCAGCTTGGGATCTGGGTAATCCGATGATGGATGGCTTACAAAAGGGGCGCGAAGTCAGTGGGTTGGTGGATAGTGAGTTGGATTTGCGGGTGACGTTGTTACCCGGTTCGCGGCCACCAGAGGCTTATCGAAATTGGCAAATGCTGGTAGCAGGGTTAGAGAATTTGGGGGAAGTTTTGAATGGACGAACGATTGAGGCGATCGCTGGAATTACGCCTTCTTTGGATTTGGCAGAATTACAAAAAAGTCTACAGACTTGGCAATTTTTGGGTTTTGGGGAGTGGGGCGGCACTTGGCAGCTCAATAACATTAAGCTGCATTTGACAGTAGATCAATATACCCATTGTTTGGCCTGGGGTGATTTGGCGATTGCCATGGCCGGGACGGCGACGGAGCAGTTTGTAGGCTTGGGTAAACCAGCCTTCGTGCTACCAGGTGAAGGACCGCAGTTTACCCGGTTGTTTGCCGAACGCCAGTGTGACTTACTGGGCGAATCGGTGATTTTTGTGCATGATCCAGAATCTATGGGTTTAGTGATCGAGAGCCTGCTGGGGGATACTCATAAATTATCTAGCATTGCTGCAAATGGGCGACTGCGCATGGGGGAAGTAGGAGCAGCAGCGAGAATTACTAAAAAATTAATAGAATTATGGGATTGACGTACTCACCAAGCGGAAGCTACGGTGATTCTTGATGGCTTATGAGAGAAGATACCCCCAGTGCTGCACCGGGGGTATCAATAGTCCTTAGTAGCGACTAGTATTTACATAGCGAACAGGAGTGTTGTT
>JANOXZ010000535.1:0-5102 GCA_031418695.1 Synechococcales cyanobacterium VAR_35_metabat_10 | reverse complement strand
GAACATTTGCTCTCTAGCTCCGAACATTTGCCCTCTAGCTCCGAACATTTGCCCTCTAGCTCCGAACATTTGCCTTCTAGCTCCGAACATTTGCCCTCTAGCTCCGAACATTTGCTCTCTAGCTCCGAACATTTGCCTTCTAGCTCCGAACATTTGCCCCTTAGCTCCGAACATTTGCCTTCTAGCTCCGAACATTTAAGGGCTGAGCAAGAAATAAATTTATTGCAGATAGCTTTCCCTATCCGTAATTCAGGTAAAAAAGCATCTAAAGCCATGATGGAAGAAACAATTCTTGCATTATGCGAAACTGACTGGCTAACTTTGCGTACACTTGCTCGTTTACTCGATCGCAAACCCGATTACCTAAGAAATCATTACATTACTCAAATGCTCAACGATGGCCGTCTAAAATCAAAAATGCCCGGAATACCCAGTCACCCTGGACAGGCTTACCGTAAAACGGAGACAAACAGCCGATCAGGATTTTAGGATTAGAGGATGGGCAGGATTAAGAGACAGAAATAGAATCTTGACCATTTCCCAATCTTCCTCAATATGGAAAAGGCTAACCATACTAAACACCGCAAACAAAATCCTGTAAATCCCCAAATCCTAAAATCCTGATGCGGACACATTTATGAATCCCAACGACTGGCTCGAAACCATCTCCTCCCAGATCCCCGCGATCGACCTCCTCCAAAAAATTGGCTACACCTACCTCACCCCCGCCGAAGCCCTCGCCCATCGCCAAGGCAAACGCGCCAAAATAATCCTCGAAGACATCCTCACCGCCCAACTCCACAAACTCAATCGCATCGACACCCGTGGCCAAACCCATCCCTTCAGTGATGCCAACATTCAAAAAGCCGTCGCCGAAATTAGTCAATTTCCCTACGATGCCCTCTACACCACCAGCACCGCTCTCTACGACCTAATTACCCTTGGTAAATCGATCGAACAAACCATCGATGGCGACAAAAAAAGCCCCCAACTACAATATATCGACTGGAAAAACCCTGCTAACAACGTCTATCACGTCACCGACGAATTTGAAATAGAACGACGCAACAGCACCCAAACCCGTCGCCCCGACATCGTTCTATTCGTCAACGGTATTCCATTAGTGGCGATCGAATGCAAACGCCCCGACCTCAAAGACGCGATCGATCAAGCCATCAGCCAACAGCTCCGCAACCATCGTAACGAAGAAATCCCTCACTTTTTTTGTCTCACTCAAATACTATTGGTACTCGCCCAAAATTCGGCCAAATACGCCACCACCGATACTGACAAAGAATTCTGGGCGGTCTGGAAAGAACCAGATCCAATCACTTTTGATGCCGAACTCCACGCCCTGATTAATATTTCCCCCTCCCACGCTCAAGCTGAAAAACTACTCGCATGGCGAGAACCAGCAGCACAAGCCCAAATTCAGCAACTTTGGACAGCAGGAGAACGCCAAGTTTCTGCCCAAGATCGTCTGCTCTACAGTTTATTAACACCCGATCGGTTGCTGAATTTAATTTATGGTTACATTATTTTTGATAATGGCACCAAAAAAATTGCTCGTTACCAGCAATACTTCGCCGTCAAAGCCACCCTCGATCGAGTTAAACAAATTAGGGGCGATTCCTCCCGGCAAGGCGGCATGATTTGGCATACCACCGGCAGTGGTAAATCTTTAACTATGGTAATGCTGGCGAAGGCTTTGGCACTAGAAAAGAAAACCATCCTTAACCCCAAAATCATTCTGGTCAACGATCGCATTGATTTAGACAAACAACTCAAAGACACCTTTAAAAACTGTGGTGCCCAAGTTACTCAAGCCAAAAGCGGCCAAGATTTATTGGAATTAGTAAATAATCCCAAAGCCGAAATCATCACTACAATTATTGATAAATTTGATACTGTCGCCCGCGAAAAAGGTCAAAATTCCAGCGCCGATATTTTTGTGTTGGTAGATGAATCTCATCGCTCTCAATATGGCCAGACCCACGCCAAAATGCGTAATGTCTTTCCGAATGGCTGCTATATCGGCTTTACCGGCACCCCTCTACTGAAGAAAGAAAAAAGCACTGCTACTAAATTCGGTGGTTTGATTCATAGCTATACCATGCCCAATGCAGTTGGCGACAAAGCCGTAGTGCCCATTCTCTATGAAGGTCGAGAGAGTGAATTCAAAAATACCGAGGCGGTGGATAAATGGTTTGATCGCATTACTGCCGACCTAAATGAACAACAAAAAGCCGACCTGAAGCGCAAATTCAAAAGTGCCGAACCGCTCTATGAGGCCGAAAGACGCATGGCCGAAGTAGCCTACGATATCAGCGATCATTTCACCAAGCACTTCAAAGGAACAGGTTTAAAAGGCCAGTTTGCCACTTCTAGTAAGCGAGCAGCCATTAACTATAAAAATTTGCTAGATGACTCAGGCAAAGTGCGCTCTGCTGTAATTATCTCTGCGCCTGATACCCGCGAAGACAACGATAGTGTGGATGAAGCAGATATTTCTGAAGTCCAGCGCTTCTGGAAAGATATGATGGCGCGCTATGGCACAGGCAAGAAATATCAAGAAGAATTAGTTAACAAATTCAAAGACGAAGACGGCGAGGATGCCCCAGAAATATTAATTGTGGTTGATAAACTGCTGACTGGCTTTGATGCCCCGCGTAATGCTGTTTTGTACTTGGATAAACGACTAAAAGAACACAATATTTTGCAAGCGATCGCCCGTGTCAATCGGGTCTTTGCCGGGAAAGACTATGGACTAGTCATCGATTATCGGGGTATTTTTGGCGACATGACCGATGCCATGAAACTCTACGACGCACTAGAACAAGAAGGCTTCGATCGAGAGGATATTATTGGTGCGCTGGTAGATATCCAAACCGAAATCGCCAAACTCCCCACCCATCACGCCGCTGTTTGGGATGTTTTTAAAGGAGTCAGCAACCTGCAAGATACCGAAAGCCTTCAACAATGGCTCTATCCTCAAGATCGCCGAGACGATTTCTATGAAAGTTTGCGTGACTTTAGTAAAACTCTGCAAATCGCTCTCAGTAATCCCAAATTCCAAGCCGACACCGCCGAATCTACCAAACAGCGCTACAGCAAAGACCTCAAATATTTCCTCAAGCTACGAGAAGCCGTCAAAATTCGCTACGCCGAAACTATTGATTACTCCCGCTACGCCGACCAAATTAGAACCATGGTGGTGAGAGAAATTGGAGCCTCAGAATTTACCACCATCATCGAACCGATCGATATTTTTGATGTCGATCGCTCCGACGCAGAAATAGCAGAAATTGCTGGCACTTCTGCCCAAGCCGATGCCATCGCCGCCCGCGTCAAAAAAGTGGTGATCGAAAAAATGGAAGAAGACCCTGTCCTCTACCTCCGCCTCAGCCAACTAATCCAAACCGCGATCGAAGCCCACCGCGCCAAACGCCTTAGTGATCTAGACTATCTCCAGCAGATGCGTACACATCTACAAACTGCCCGCACCCGTGGTGCCACCGCTGTCCCCGCTCCCCTTCGCAACCGCGAACAAGCCCGCGCCTTCTACAATGTGCTGCAAGACAAATTGGCAGAGAATATCAATCAAAATAAACCAGACAATCAAGAACAACCAGAAATATTAGTTACTATCGCAGTTGGCATCGAAGATATCATCACTCAGCTAAAAGTCCGCGATTGGCAACACAACCAAGATATTCAAAACCGCATGTTAGATGCGATCGATGATCTAATTCATGACTTAAACACTAATCAACAGTTAGCAATTCACTGGACAGATATAGACGAAATTATTGCCAAAATCATGAATATCGCCAGAAATCATGAAACAAACTAACCCGCAAACCGATCTCTATCAAGTGCAATACGGCAATCAGAGCATTCTTTTTACCCTAGAATATTCCGAGCGCAAAACCTTGGCGATCGAAGTTCATCCCGATCAAACAGTGCTGGTCATTGCCCCCCAAAATGCTCCTTTGCCCGCGATCGAAGCAAAAGTTGGCCACCGCGCCGCCTGGATTACCAAACAACAGCGCCAATTTTCTCGATATGCGCCACCGCTACCCGCTTCTGAATGTGTTTCTGGCAAAGGCTATTGCTATTTAGGCCGTCAGTACCGCCTAAAACTCAGCACCGCTAAAGTAGATCAGGTGCGTCTATGGCAAGGCCGTTTGGAAGTAATGACGGCAACTCCCCAAGATCAGCAACAGGTGGAAATTTTAATTGACCAATGGTACCGCGATCGGGCAACAAAAATTTTTCAAGAACGCTATCAATATTGCACCCAATTAGTATCTCCTTACAGCATCGAACACAATCGCGGATTTGAATTACGCAATATGCCCAAACGCTGGGGAAGTTGCACTCCCCGAGGCAAAATATTTCTCAACCCACTGCTAGTCAGCGCCCCCAAAGATTGTATCGACTATGTAATCATCCATGAACTCTGCCATGTCCGCATTCACAATCATTCTCCGCGCTTTTATCGACTCCTAGAATCTATCCTGCCAGATTGGAAAACTCGCAGAGAATATCTAAATGTTTATACCGAACTCACCAAATAAATATAATTCAAGTATTCTCCACCATCCATTTCAAAATCCCGAGAATCTTCCAATATAATCACTGGTGCTTCCACAATGTAAGGAGTCAAAGATTTGCTCAATAAAAAATCACAAAATCTATTCAGACCTTGATCCTTATCCACGCTAAATTCCTCACCAGAAAATTGCAAAGGAATAACCCTGATATCGCTCACTCACTAAGTAGTATATTCGGCATTGATTTTCACATAGTCATAGCTCAAGTCACAACCCCATGCTGTGCCTACTCCATGACCTTTTCCCACCCCAATTTTAACTAACACCGTGTCAGTTTTTAGATATTCACCTGCTGCCGCTGCTTTTAAATAGTTACTGGCTGCTAATTGATCGAACTCCAATGGCTGACCATGTTCCATTAACACAAAGTCTCCCATCTGAATGCGCAATTCATTCTGGTCAAAAGGCACCTGTGCCCGACCTGCGGCCATTGCTAATCTGCCCCAGTTGGGATCTCGACCAAAGATTGCTGATTTCACCAACGGT
>JANOXZ010000534.1:0-10498 GCA_031418695.1 Synechococcales cyanobacterium VAR_35_metabat_10 | reverse complement strand
AAATCAAGATTACGATATTCGCTCATGTGATCAATTGCATGGGCTTTCTTCTGGTTTTGCTATCTGCTCAGAATAGGTAAGTGTCCCGCTTTAAGTTGCTACCCAGTATTTTCAGAATTTGTATCCCGGAGAAAGTATATCAAAAAACGTAAAAAAAATAGGATTCATATCTAAAATTGAGCGTCAAATTGACATCTTGATAGAAGGAAGAATAGCTGGATACGATCTTTCTTTGGCAGTAGAGTGTAAACATTTTAACAAGAAAGTGGATGTAAAAATCGTAGAAGCTTTTATTAGTTTTCTGAAAGATGTAAAAGCTAACAAAGGAATTCTAATTACTAATAAAGGTTTTACAAAAGGTGCAAAATCCAGAGCTGAAAATGATAGCACTTCAGACATAGATTTGAGAATAATTGAATTTGATAAATTAGAAGAATTTCAGGGGTTTGGTGGCATAGCTTATCGTAATAGTGATGGATTTTTCTTCGCAGCGCCAAAAGGATGGATTACTGATTTTAAGATGAGATTTCCTACAAATCTAGTGACACTATATCCGGTAGGATTAACATTTGAGGAATCACTAAAAATCCCAGAATATATGTATATTTATATTACTAATAAAACTGAAAATCACTATACATTACAGAGCCTACTCGATTATCAAGAGATTTACATGAGAGAGCATGGTGAAACTTGTGACATTGAATATACTCAGAAAAATATAAGAAGTGATGCTAATTCAATTCTAAGAACTGCAAAATATCCAGAATCTAAAGTCGTAGATTCCACTTGGTTTGTTGATTTCCCCGATGCAATATTTTATTGTTCCTTAATAACTGATATCAAATCAATGAAAAAGAATTTAAAGAATTTAAAGCATCTAGAGAAATTAATGAGTGAAGCAATATCAATTAAAGTTAGCTATTCAGATTTATCAACATCATCAGGAAAACTTTGATTGTGAATGGATAATACTTTTTTCAACTGTTGTTTGCGACGAGTCAAAGTTTCTTGCTCGATTTTGATGATTGCCTCTTCTAAATAGATTCCGGCCAACTCCATTTCCTGACAATTTCTGTGTGCTTTAGCTAGAGTCTGCCTGAGTTTTACCGGTTCAGGGATATTCAGCATAGGATTTTTCCTCCAAAATTCTCAATAATTTGTGGTCAGTCGAAATCAGGCCGGGTTTCTGAGTTGTGTTTGATGCTCGTAAACAGTTCTAGAATTCTAGAACTTTTTGCCGATCGGGGTTGTCTTGGGGTAGAGCTGCACTCTCATCGATCGCTTCTTGCTGTATTGTCCCTTGTCCAATCATCCGAAACCAGACTGTATCAGGTGTTTTGGGTAATCGATCATAATTGATCTAAGGGAGGGGGTTTCAATTGTGTCAAGAATTTTGAGGACTAGCCGTTATCAAGCTATTCATCATCTCTCGCAGCCAATAGCTCATAGAACTCATTCAATTTTCTGCGTAAAATTTCTTTGGGTATGAGTTTGGTTTCATACTCAGCCACAATTGTAGGACTGAAAGAACGGCTCAAAGCATACTCGACGATCTCATCATCTTTGTCACGGCAGAGAAGCACACCGATACTGGGGTTCTCGTGAGGCTTTTTGACATCTCGATCGAGTGCTTCCAGGTAAAATTCCAACTGCCCCAAATGCTCTGGTTTGAATTTATCAACTTTTAGTTCAAAGGCAATCAGGCTCTGAAGTTCACGATGATAAAAGAGTAAGTCAATGAAGAAGTCACTGTTGCCGACTTGAACCCGGTATTTTCGCCCCATAAACGAAAAATCTCTTCCTAACTCCAAAATAAAATCTTTAAGATAGAGAACCAGAGCAGCTTGAAGATTTTTTTCTGAGTGCCTAGCAGGTAGATTCAAAAAATCGAGGACGTAAGGATCTCGAAAGACTCCAAATAGTTGCTGGGGAAAGGATTGAGCCGACAGCGAAGATTTGACATCAGCCAGCATGGTGCGCTCAAAAATACCGCTGTTGATTTGCCGTTCTAATTCGCGGGTTGTGTATCGTTCGGCGCTGGTGATTTGGAGGTAAAACATGCGCTCTGCCTCAGTCTTGCAGCGCGACATGATGATGTGGTGATGTGTCCAACTCAATTGCGACCGCAGCGCGGTCGTAATTTCGGGGTAGGTTTCATAAAACTGACGCATCCGTTCCAGATTGCGCCTTTCAAAGCCTTTGATGCCAGGTTCTTTGGATTGAATGAAGTCGGCGAGTAACATCTGCCAAGACCCAGCCAACTTCTTCCGCTTCGCCCAAAACTGCCCCACAGACAAGGTCAACTCCACCTGGCTAGCGGCTAGCAGAAGCATTACAACAGCGATCGAGCGTCTAGGATTATCAACCAGAGCCAGCGATCAGCTCATCAAAGTAGCCCGCACGATCGCCAACCTGGCTGGGGAAGAAAACCTGCGCTCTGTTCATATTGCTGAAGCAGTGCAGTATCGGACAATCGATCGAATGCAGTAGGGCTTTGTCGGTGGAGCAAGCGGAGGCTTTGGGTGAGGCGCTGTTAGATTTTCGTGAGGTGGCGGATTTGGTAGCTTGGTTGGGTGAATGGTAGCGCACAATTCAGCAGACAATCAATGGCAAGTTCTAGTCATCTTGGCCTACGCAGCAAAATCTATGGATGATAGTCGGGCTAATAATCTTTGTTCCTCTTCATCCAGATCCGAATCCGCCTCCAGATCAGACTTGTAAGATCGCAAGAGATCGAGTATTGCTGGTCGATGGGTGTTGTCTTGGGGGAGATTCAGAAAATCGTCGATCGCCTGTTCCTGCACCACCCCCTTGCCTATTAACCGAAACCACAGTGTTGCTGGAGTTCTGGGCAGAGCGTGGATGACAATAATACCTGTATGACTCATTTCTGGTAAAAAATACACACCGGGTTCCCAACTTTCGACAGCTTCCACTGCCTGCAATTTGTTCAGCAACCCTTTGGAAATTGTAGAGGTCAAAATCCACAGAAAAGGGCGCTCCCCACTTTTATAAAGTTCAAACAAATTATTTTGGCAAATTTGGATTTCTTTGGCCGTCACCGGTTCTCGAAAGGTTTCAAAAACTGCTGGAGTCATTGCACAGCGAGCCATTAGCCCAATATCGTTCACGGTGGGCTGTGCTTGGCCATGGGGCTTGAAGAAAATTCCCACAACACCTTCTTCCATTGATCGTTCCTCCAAAAGAATTCTGTGACATCGATCGAGTTAACAATTACCAGATTTCGCTCATGCCGAGGATAAAATCGGGCATGACTTCAGTACAGTCGATCGAAGTTGGAGATTCTAAAATTTCTGGTTCGCGTCCGGGTCGATAGATCTCTACCTGTCTATTTTGGGGGTCGATGAGTAAGCCTAGTAGCACTCCATTCGATCGATACTCTTCCATCTTTTCTCGCAATGGGGGCAGTCTATCGGTTGCAGATCGCAGTTCGATGACAAAATCTGGTGCCAAGGGGGGAAATTTCTTACGCTGCTCTGGGGTCAAAGCTTCCCATCGAGATAACTCTACCCAAGCGGCATCTGGAGATCGTTGGGCACTATTGGGCAAGACAAAAATGGTTGAGGAGCTAAAAGTTTTACCTAGCCTAGTTCGACGATTCCAAATGACTAGGTCAGCACCTAACTCTAATTCAGAGTTCCCACTTTCTCCACCGACTGGGGGCATGACAATTAATTCTCCGCTGGCCGTTAATTCAAACGATTGTTCTGGATTGTCTTGGCACAGCTTTTCAAACTCTTCATGGGTGACACGAAGAGTAATGCTGTGAACGTCCAATAGTAATGGTTGGGTTTCTAGTGATTGCATGTGGTACTTGCCTTCCCGTCTATGTGAATTGGGAAATGCTTCTTCCGACAATGTAACAGATCTCTTCCCGCTCTCTACCAACTAACCATCCAACGTGGAACTCTGTGATCCACTGCAAGGAGAAAGGCTACTACCCCGCTCCAGCTTTGATACCGCATGGGCAATAATGAAAAACTTGACAATTTTGATACAAGAGTAAACCCAAGGCAAAACCCCATGGGCAGATCGCTGATATAATACCTTTCTTACAAAGAAAAATTTACAGTGGTCGAAGCAATGGGAAAAATTTGGGAAATTGACTTCTATTCCCGCCCAATTCTGGACGAACAACAAAAAAAAGTCTGGGAACTTTTGATCTGCGAAAGCCCCTCTAACATCCGGCAAGACCCGGCAACTTTCTTCCGCTTCGCCCAAAACTGCCCCGCAGACAAAGTAAACTCCACCTGGCTGGCCGCAGCATTACAGCAAGCGATCGGCGACCAAGAGCCGCCCCAAAGAATTCGTTTCTTTCGGCGGCAGATGAACAACATGATTCTGAAAGCCTGTAAAGATATCGGCATTCCCGCTTCCCCCAGCCGCCGCACGATTGCCATTCGCCACTGGATCGACCAGCGAGATCGAGAAGTTTATAGCCAAGACCCCAGCTATCAAGGCAAAACCACCGCAGCAGTCCAAATGATGACAGACCCGCCCCAACCCTTACCCGACGCGATCATGGGCAACAAATGGGCCTTTGTAAACCTAGCCGCCAAGGATTTAGAAGAAATGCCAGAATGGTCGATCGGTTTTTCCGAAGCTTTTCCATTAGAGTTGGCAGCTATTGATCTAGAATCACAGCAGGTACCCGGGTTATTGATCTTCAGCGATCGATCAGTCCCAGTAGCCGCCTGGATTTCGGGCTTAGAGTTAGCCTCCGTGCGCTACTCACCCGCACCTCAAGCCCAAATTTTGTTAGAAACTGGTGCCAGCGATAGCTGGGTTTTGGCTGGCTCCAACATGGTTGGCCAATCTTCGATCGCCGCCGAAGCAGCAGGCTTTGAAAAATTAAAACAGCAAGCTAATGGTTTACACTTTTTGGCAGTGCAAAGTTCACCTACCGCCGAAGATTTCGCCGGATTTTGGCTATTACAAGAGCGAGGAACTGCCTAGTGAATATTGCCGAGCAACTATTGGATTTGTCCCGTCAAGCCGGGGCAGAACTGGCCGAGGTCTACCAGTCCAAATCATTGTCTCGGCCAATATTTTTTGAGGCTAATCGCCTCAAGCAGCTCGAAAGTGCCCAAGGCGAAGGAATTGCTCTGCGTTTATGGAAAAATGGCAAACCGGGCTTAGCCGTTGCTTATGGCCCCGTAGATCCCCAGGTTTTAGTTGAAAAAACTCTGGCCATCTCGGAACTCAATGATCCAGAAACACCCCAGATCAACAGCGGCAGCCAAAAACAATATCCCGACTTAGGCACACCCATCGAGACAGAGCCGTTATTGGAAATGGGTCGCCATTCCATTCAAATGCTCCGATCGGACTTCCCAGATATTGTTTGCAGCAGCCAGTGGGACTGTGAATCAGAAAGTTTGCGCCTAGTCAACAGTTTGGGTCTAGATTGGAGCTACACCGATACCACTATGAGTGCTTACTTAGGCGCTGAATGGATTCGCGGCGATGATTTTTTAAGTGTGGCCGACGGTCAAACTGATCGAGAAAAGCTCCAGCCAGAACAGATGGTCAGCCATATTTTTCAGCGGTTAAACTGGGCGAAAAATAACGTGTCAGCGCCAGTAGGCAAAGTACCGGTGCTATTTACAGCCAAAGCCGCAGATTTACTCTGGGAAACCGTGCAGGCAGCGATGAACGGTAAGCAGGTCATCGAAAGAGCTTCACCTTGGAACAATCGATTAGGACAGCAAGTAATTTCTAAACAGCTTACTCTCTCCCAGTTGCCTCAAGAAGGGCCTTTTAGTTGCCCTTTTGATGACGAAGGTACGCCCACCAGACAGTTAAAGTTCATTGATCGGGGAGTACTACAACTTTTTTATGCTGACAAAACTGTGGGTGAATTGTTAGGCTGTGGTTCCACTGGCAATGGCGTGCGATCGAGCTTGGGCAGTTATCCTAGCCCAGGTTTAATGAATTTGTCGATAGCCCCGGGCAAACAAAGTTTGCTAGAAATGATCAGCCAGGTAGACGAAGGATTGATCATTGACCAAGTGCTGGGCAGCGGTGCCGGAATCGCTGGAGATTTTTCAGTAAATGTGGATTTGGGCTATCGGATCCGTCGAGGTGAGGTAGTGGGACGAGTAAAGGATACGATGGTAAGCGGCAATGCCTACTTAGCCCTAAAAAATATTATTGCCTTGGGCAATGATGCCGACTGGAGTGAGCCTTGCTCCACTCCTTCGATTTTGGTGGATGGCTTATCTGTCACCAGTCGCTGATCTTAATAACCTTAGTAAATTTCCTAAAAATCGTGCAAGTCTCTGTTTATCACACCCCCGAACTCGCCCCCGCTGATAATTTGCCAGATTGCGCGATCGCGATCGATGTCCTAAGAGCTACTACTACCATGGTGGCAGCCTTAGCCGCCGGAGCCGAAGGCATTCAAGCTTTTATTGATATGCCCACCCTCATGGCCAACAGTGAGAGCTGGCCTGGGTCTAAAAGATTACGAGCTGGAGAACGGGGTGGCTCGAAGGTAGAGGGCTGTGACTTAGGCAATTCACCGCTGGACTGTACTCCAGAGATGATGGGCGGCAAACGGCTATTTATGAGCACCACTAATGGCACTCGCACCCTAGAGAAAATTGCTGGAGCAAAGACAGTGTTGGCGGCGGCTTTGACTAATCGATCGAGCGTTGTAGATTACTTGCTAAAACTCAATCCCAAAACCGTCTGGATTGTGGGTTCAGGCTGGGAAGGCACCTATGCCTTAGAAGATACGGTGTGTGCCGGGGCGATTATCCATAGCCTCAACAAACAACTCGGTCAAGTCTATGGCAACGATGAAGCCGTGGCAGCCGAGAGCTTATATGAACAATGGCAGAGCAAAATGGTGGGCTTAATGCACGTAGCTAGCCATGGTCAGCGACTCTTACGCCTAAATTGCGATGCTGACATTGAATACTGCGCCACACTGGATTCCGTGCCCGTAGTGCCCATCCGTACTGAAGGCGGCGTTTTTCGAAAACTATAACCGGTTGAGAATTTTGTCTGAACTATTTGGGGAAATCGAGCTGATTTAGTTGTCATTGTATGTACAATAAATGTATCATCGGCAAATGAAAGATATTCGGTGGGATAACTCGAAAAACGAAAGGCTCAAATCTGAGCGAGACGTTTCATTTGAAGCAGTTCTAGTAGCAATTAATCAGGGCAATACTCTCGATGACTCCATTCACCCAAATCAAGAAAAATATCCAAATCAACGGTTGTTGGTAGTGAAAATCAAGGAATATGCTTACCTAGTTCCTTATGTGGAAACAGATGCAGAGATTTTCTTAAAAACCATCATTCCATCACGGAAAGCAACAAAGCAGTATCTCAGCAAAGGTGAAAACCATGAATGAACTTGATCAAGAAGAACAAGAACTATTAGCTAGCTTTGAAGCCGGAGAATGGCAGTCGATGAAAACCCCAGAGCGTTTGCTAGACCTACAAAGTTATGCCAAAGCTGCAATATCTAAAGATCGGCGAATCACTCTGCGCGTGTCATCTATAGACCTAGAAGGCATTCAAACTAGAGCTATTGAAGAGGGTATCCCTTATCAAACATTGATTTCCAGCATCTTACATAAATATGTGACTGGCAGATTAGTTGATCGCAGAGATCCGTCCTAGCTATTACTCAGCTATTTTTCGATTGATAAACCTAAATTTATTAGGTTATTTGTAGCATTTCGTCGAAACATATTAGGCTTAATGCGTTTCAGCGCTGATCCTTGGAAGCGCTCCTGGTATTCAACGTCAGTCATTGAGGCCAACTCTGCAAAAGAACTATTCAGCCGTCGTGGATCTACAGCAAATTCTTCTACATCAGTAGCTTTCGCAAAACGCTGATTCCAAGGACAGACATCTTGGCAAATATCACAGCCTGCTACCCAGCCTTGCAGATTTTGCCCGATCGATTGCGGTAACTCCTCAGCCCGGTTTTCAATGGTGTGGTAAGCAATACACTTCCCCGCATCCACTACAAACGGCGAGACGATCGCCTCTGTTGGACAAGCGGTTAAACAACGAGTACAAGTACCACAATGTTCTTGATGAGGTTTGTCGGGGCTGATTTCTAAATCAGTAATGATTTCTCCCAGAAACACCCAAGAACCATATTCTCGTGTAATCAAATTACCATTCTTGCCAATCCAACCCAGTCCCGCCGCTTCGGCCCACACTTTATCGCCGATCGGTCCAGTATCGTTGTAGTATCGAAAGTGATTGTCGGGATAGATTGCTTGCAGCCACTGGTGCAAAGCCTTCAGTTTCTTGGTACAGACCTTGTGATAATCCTTGCCCCAAGCATACCGAGAAATCTTCGCCGCTTCAGCAGGTCTAGTATCTGGTTGATAATAATTGAGCGCAACAGCAATTATTGATTTTGCTGTGGGCAAAATCTCACGGGGGTCACGGCGACGAGGGTTCATCATCCACTGCATTTCAGCATGATATCCCTGGCTCAACCATTGATCTAGCCGATCAGCAGTTTGTTGCACTAATTGAGGATCGATCGCCGCAATACCCACCAAATGGAAACCGATTTCTTTGGCCTGTTTTTTGATATCAGCGGGATCGATCGGCAGAGGAGCCATCAAATCTAATTCCTCTATTTCTTCACCAACTTACTGGAGTCCACCCGTAAAGGCTTGCCAACCTGACAGATAGTAACGATATCAGTAGGCAAAGTCCCGATCGCGCTGATCGCCACGCCATCTTGATGAGGGAAGTTGCCCAGCAACTCGTACTTGGTGCCATCGGCGGTAACTAGTTGATAACAAACCCCAGATACTTCGATTTTTTTGACCGTACCGATAATATTGACTTGGGGTAGATTCACAAATCCAGGGGTTTCGGCAGCAAAGGCTGGGGTGTTTAAAAATAAGCTCAGGCAAAGAAAGCAAAGGTAGATCAATCGCATGGTCTGAGGTTTACTGAGTGAAGATGATCTCAGAGTAGCATTTCGATCGCTTGCTGTGTCTAGCTACAAGTAACAAAATCACGCAAAATCCAGCCAGTAGATCCAGCATTACCTCGCACCTTAGCCCAAGCTCGACCTTTTTTGTCGATCGAGATGCCCAGAATTTTTACATTTTTGTCATTCTGGATAGAGCCAATCACCTTACCATTCGGGCTTTTGCGCACATTTAATGCAGTGCCAGTAGGATCAGCAACAACACAAGTTTCAGTTTCAGCTAAAGCTGGCGATGAAAAGCCAGCCATATTTAAACAGAAGGAAACCCCTAGGCATAGTCCGATTAAATTATTTCTCATTTGCATTTTCTATCTGGAATGGATGGATAAAAAGTTCATTCAATATTATCTTTTACGTTCACACGGAATAACGATAAACGTTTCAAAAATTAAAAAAATCGTTCTCAACTGCTTAATGTTTCACCCATTCTCACCAAAACAACTACTTAATGGAAACCTCTCGATATTGAGGGTATTGCCATTCAATGCCTTTTTCACTTTTGATGCCGATCGAGATTTCTAATGCTTTCATACTCTTGGTTTCCAAGGCAATATCATTAAAAGTTAGAGTAGCCTTAGCAGGCACATCCTTAATCAGAGAAGTTTCCACGGTACAGCCATAGCGATCAAATCTATTCCCAAACTCCACCATATTTGCTTTGTGTTCAATCCCCTGTGGATCAAAGAAGCGAGTCCTGGTATCGCGACTACAGCTACCAACGCTAATAGATTGATCAACCTTGCTAACTATATTTACCGAGCATTTCACCGCCTTACCCGATCGATTACAGCCTTGCAAAATCACACTACTAGAATCGAAATCAGTGTTGGCAGTGGCAACATTGCTAGCCACCGATGCTACGGGACTACTGCTGGGAGAAGCCACAGCAATGGGACTCGGTGATGCTGTGCCGACCTTGCTAATTAGATCCTTAATTTGCTCTTCCTTGGCCTTCACTTGACCTTCTAGATCACCAACCTTGGTTTCAAGAACTTTATTTTTTTCGCTGAAGGCATTTTGAGCTGTCACAGAAGTCTGACTGGCATTGTCGACTGCGAACTTGTTGCCGATCGAATAGCCCCCAAATCCCGACAACCCAGCCAAAGCCACAGACAAAGCAGTAAAACCTTTGGTCAACAGCGATCGCTGCTTCTTATTTTTTTGCTCCACCGCTTCTACTGCCTGATGACGCGAGCTAACATGCTCCTTCAGCAGAGATTCTAACAAGCCTTCTTGCTGCAAAATGTCTTTGACATCCTGAAACGGAATTTGGGCACTGGGAGTTTCTTGCTTGCGACGGCTTAGCCGCACAATCAAATCATCAAATTCTTTGGGATCTAGTCCGTCTTGGGGGTGCGTGTGACTTTCTAAGGAGAAAAATCAAATCGCCTTGTTAAGGTAAGCAGCCCGCTGAGCCAGTACTTTAGGTAAGTTCTCTCTTTTCCACCTAGCTCCGGTTATTTTAACGCGACTCGCTATCTGCTTTATCGT
>JANOXZ010000533.1:0-5441 GCA_031418695.1 Synechococcales cyanobacterium VAR_35_metabat_10 | reverse complement strand
CTTTCTCCTTCTTAGAATGAGCGAACGGGCAGTTGGTAGTTGACTGAGCATAAATTGCTGGTGCTAAACCTAAATGTGCTCCAAATAATACTGCTAGGCCAAAAGGTAGTGAACGCATATAAATTGTCTAAACTGTGATTTATCGGATTGATTGATGGACTATGATTCATCAAATAGAGTAATCATAGAAATTGCTTGGATACTAGATGGTGGGCAGTGCCCACCCTACAACTGAGTTTAATCAACCAATTTATTTCTAACTTCTAAAAATTGCCCGTATCCAATAATGAATCTAATAGAATAATCAAGCTAATCACAGTTTAGACTAAGCTGGCGTAATCATCTGCTGGACTGAAGCCGGTGCAATTTTTTGCATTTGACGCATCAGCGTAGCCATCTCTAAGGCATTCATCGCATAGCCCCAACCCAAGTTACTCTTAATTCCTGCCCGCTCTAAAGCCTGTGCCATAGTGTCCACAGTCAATACCCCAAAAATCACTGGCACACCGCTTTGGAAAGAAGCTGCGGCTACGCCCTTGGAGACTTCGGCTGAGACATAATCGAAATGCGGAGTATCGCCCTTGATCACCGCACCCAAACAAATAATTGCATCATAGCGCTGAGAAAAAGCTAGGTGCTTTGCTGCCAACGGAATTTCGTAACAGCCCGGTACCCAAACATAATCTACTTGCTGACTATTGGGTTCTACATCCACCCCATGGCGCTTGAGACAGTCTTGGCAGGCCGCTAACAGCTTGAGCGTTACCATGTCATTAAATCTGCCCACCACGATCGCAAATCGCAGAGAGATGTCTGGAGTAAAGTTTCCCTCGAAAGTAGCCATGCAAGCTCCAAATAGCCAAAAATAAACTGAACAAAAAATTTGGGGTGGCTGAGATTGCTCTCAAGGCTTCTTTTAAGCTTCTCTAGGCCACCCCCTGTGACAACATCACTGAACGATTAAACTACTAAGAAGTTCAAAACACCAACCAAAACTACCAACAAAGCCCAAGCGCCAGAGCCTAAAAACAACAGATTTTTAGAACGATCCCAGTTTTGAGGTGCAGCATAGGCAACCGGTACGCCTACAATCATAACGAAAGACAGTAGTACCAAAGCGAACAAGGCTAGATCGAATACAAAAACCATTATTATTCTCCTGGAATATTAATAAAATAGATTAGCTAATAAATTTAAGCAGACTTACAAAAATTTACCATCTCTGCACACTCTTAACATCTCCGAGGCATCAGATTGTTAGAAAACACCACAAAAGTATCACTCGACCAACTGGATGCTGCTTTACCCCCAGCTTTACGATCGATATGGCGCAGCGCCGCCCAATGCGCGATCAATCGAGGCTGGGATTTATACCTAGTTGGCGGTGCAGTCCGTGATTTATTGCGGCATGAACCCAATGATCTGGCTTTAACTTTGCCAGATTTAGATCTGGTAGTTGGGGCTGAAACAGAGACTCCCACCGATGCTGGAATTCAGCTAGCCGAGAATCTACAGGCCATTTATCCGCAAGCAAAGCTCACCAGTCACCCCAATTTCCAGACGGCAGCGCTGACTTGGCCGCAAATGATCGATCGAGAGTGGTCAGGAGTCTCGGTAGACATTGCCACAGCGCGAATCGAGACTTACGAGTATCCTGGTGCTCATCCTACAGTGACTGCGGGTTCAATTTATCAAGACCTGCAACGGCGCGATTTTACAGTGAATGCCATGGCCTTACGGCTGACGGGGGAAAAAGCTGGCGAAATTACCGATTTTTTTGGTGGTCAGCAAGATTTGGCTCAGAAATGTTTGCGAGTGCTGCACGATCGCAGTTTTCAAGATGACCCCACACGGATATTTCGCGGGGTGCGATTTTTAACCAGACTGGGTTTTACCTGGGCAGCAGAGACAGAAATGCAGTGGCAAAATACTTTAAACAGCGGTATTTTTGCGACCACGCTAAAGTCCCAGCTTAGAGTGCCTTCCTTGGAAGATCGACTCAGAGCGGAGCTAAAGTACCTCAGCGACAGTCCACAATGGCTAGATGGCATCAGAGCATTGGGTGAGTTGCAAGCTTGGCAATGTATTCATCCGCAACTTCAAGTTACCGAGACTACTTGGCTGAGTCTGCATTTATTAGACCGCTTGCTGGTGAATCCGCCTCATTCCTCTATCCGGCTTACTGGGTGGCCACTACGGCTAGAAGTAATTCTGGCTAGTTTGGATTTGGTTGATCGAGACACTGCGGCACAGCAATTACAGATGTCCCTGGAGTCGATCGAGCGTCTACAACAAATTGATCTGGTGCAAGCGACCATCAATAATTTAGGTTTTGGTCTACGTCCTAGCCAAATCACCGCTAAGCTAGCGGTTTATTCGATCGAGCTATTGTATTTGGTGTTACTGCTAGACCCAGAACCCGATAATTTGCTGCTGTTGCGTTATCTCACGGAATGGTCACACACCCAGGCTTTTTTAGATGGCAATGATTTAAAAGATCTGGGATATCCACCAGGCAAAGCCTATAAACCCATGCTGCAAGCTTTGACGGCAGCTACCTGTGATGGATTGGTCAGAGATCGAGAGGGTTCGATCAAGTTTCTGCGTACCAATTTTCCTCAAAACACATAAATCGCTGCCGGTAACATAGGGGCAGTCCGCATTATGGTAGGGTAGAGTATTAAAGAATTCTCGTAATTTTGTTCTTATGTCTCCCGTTGGTGAATTATCGATAGTCCTGGTACTGATTTTTATCAATGGCTTATTCGTACTGTCAGAAATGGCCATCGTTTCAGCTCGCAAAGTCAGACTTCAGCAATTCGTCAATCAAGGCAGTAAAAAAGCTCGCCTTGCCCTAGATTTAGCGAACAATCCCAACCGTTTTTTACCTACAGTGCAAGTGGGTATCACCTTAATGGTGATTTTATCTGGTGCCCGAGGTGAAAGCGCCGTCAGTAGAATATTGGTGCCCTTGCTGCTGCCGATCGCCGACAAATATGCCACCCCAGAAATCGCCCAGAAGTATGCCGAAACCATTTCCAGCGTTATTGCGATTGCTATTGTCACCTACTTCACTATTGTTATTGGCGAACTAGTACCTAAACAGTTAGCGCTTAACAACCCCGAAAGAATATCATTGCTTGTCGCCAAACCCCTGCTATGGCTAGGTAAAATCGGCAGCCCCATCAGTAACATTCTTAGTCGTTCTACCGATTTAGTCGTCAAGCTATTAGGCATTCGTCCTTCCAGCGAACCAGAAGTTACTGAAGAAGAAATCCGGGTAATGATTGGCCAAGGCACCGAAGCCGGAATGCTAGAGGAAGTCGAACAAGACATGATGGAACGGATCATGGGTTTGGGCGATCGAAAAGTCGGCTCAATTATGACTCCTCGTCCCGATATTGTGTGGCTAGATATCGAAGATGACTGGGCAGATAACTGTAAAAAAATTGTTGAAAGCCAATATTCTCGCTTTCCAGTCTGTCGGGAAGTTGTAGATGACATTTTGGGAGTAGTGCATGTGGCAGATTTGCTCAGCCAAACCCTGCAAGGACAAAAGCCCAATTTGACTTCTTCCATGATCAATCCGCTACTTGTGCCTGAGAGTATGCGGGGACTGAAAGTACTAGAGCAATTTAAAGAAAGCGGCACCCACATTGGAATGGTCATTGATGAATATGGGGTGATCCAAGGAATGGTCACAATGAACGATTTGCTGGAAGAAATCGTGGGTAACATTCAAGACATTGAACAACCAGCTCCACCCCAAGCTGTCCAGCGGGAAGATGGCTCCTGGTTACTTGATGGCATGTTGCCGATCGAAGAGTTTTTAGAGTTATTTGAACTGGCCGGAGACTCGATCGAACAGCGGGGCAGTTACAACACCCTGGGCGGTTTCACGATCGTCCAACTGGGCAAAATCCCCCAAGCCGCCGACCATTTTGATTGGGAGCACCTCCGCTTTGAAATTATGGATATGGATGGTAACCGGGTAGACAAGGTAATGGTTAGCTATCACTAATAATTTATTGGCGCTGATCACTTTATGCGGATGCTGATACCATAGATACTCAACATCGCTCACCACATCTATGTCCGACGAACAACTCAATCTCTTTGGCGGTCTTGCTGGTAATGGTTCTGGCACTCCAGGAGTGTCAGAAAATAAGTCTGGTGGGAAAGATTTAATTCCCACCAGCGCCGCTATCCCGATCAGCCCTGGCACTTACGGTAGCATCGACGAACTGGCTGCCCACTGTGGAGTCTGTCAACGCTGTGTGCTTGGATCCACTCGTTTGAATCCAGTGGTGGGTCGTGGCGCCATCAAAGCTCCAGTGATGGTTGTCGGCGAAGGCCCTGGCCAAAATGAGGATGAACAAGGACTGCCTTTTGTTGGTCGATCGGGACAGCTATTAGAAAAAATCTTGGCCTCAGTAGAACTATCGGTAGCCAAAGAAGTCTATATCTGCAACGTAGTGCGCTGTCGGCCACCCGATAACCGGGTACCTACCCCCGAAGAAATTGCCGCCTGCAAGCCATATTTATTAGAACAAATTCGCCTAGTAGATCCCAAAATCATTCTACTCACTGGTGCCACCGCCCTCAAAGCCCTCACCGGCCACAAAGGAGCCATCAGCAAAGTACGCGGTGAATGGATTGAATGGGAAGGTCGTCTCTGTATGCCCATTTTCCACCCGGCCTATTTATTAAGAAATTCCTCCAAAGAAGAAGGCGCACCCAAATGGCTGATGTGGCAAGACATTCAAAAAGTAAAAGCTAAGCTAGCTGAATTCGCTTGATATTTTGTGGGGTAAATTTAGGTGATTTCCATGAATCCCAGCTATTTCACAGCCTCTTCCGATACCCGCACATCAATCACACTGGCATTGAAGTTGTAGTTTTTCTGGTCGATTTCTACAGAGCTACCAATTTTTACCTTAGTACCACCCAAGGTAAAACCACCTTCGGTAGCTTGACCCTTACCTTCTACAGTGATCATCATATCCATGCTAAACAAATCTGGGCGTGGATCTTTGAGTGCCTTGATCGATCCATCCGGTTGAGTTGTGGCCAACAGCCGATCGAGGACTTTGATAGATTTAATTTCTACTGGAGTCGTGGGCTGATTCCGAATCACAAAACTGAGTTTGTTGCCCGGTTTAAAATCTTGTTGCAGTTTTTCAGGTTTTAGAACATTCAGACCCCTTACCACCACATCAACTTCGGCCACCTGGGTTTTACCACCGATCGATTGCCCCGAACTGTTACCCATGGGTACAAAGATGCCAAAACCAGCAGCCAGAATCACTAAGACAGCCGCGATATCGAGAATGCTAATTTTCCCAAACAATCTACCCTGTCGGTCTAAAATGGACATAAAATGATCCTACTCACTGTCTAAAATATACTGATCTAAAGTCTACCAGTCTAAAATCTACCAC
>JANOXZ010000532.1:0-4514 GCA_031418695.1 Synechococcales cyanobacterium VAR_35_metabat_10 | reverse complement strand
TTGCCAACCACCCCGATAACTATCGCCTAGACCTAAACCAAAACACCGGCGAGATCGCCATTCTAAGCGCCACTAAGCTAGTGATTTACTCTATGACCGAAGATCGGGAGCTAGACGAAACCGAAATGCTGCGGCGACGAGTACCTTTCCAAGGACATCCCTATGTACAGACCTCCACGGGACAATCGATCGATCCAGTAGAAAGAGATCTACGAGATATTCCTCGGATCATGAGCAAAATTCAGACCACCTGGGAAGATTCAGCATCACTAAATCGCCAAAGTGCCGAATACTTACTTCAGTTATTTGTGACCAAGGCTAAGTACCTCAATGAAAAACAAGAAAAATTAAAATCTCTGGGTTTAGATCCTTTACTTGCTGAATCCAGACACGTAGATTTTCTGGTAACTGGGGTAGAAAATAGTCTGTGGCTGGGCGAAAGATTTGCTGAAGACCTCAAAACTATTTACCCAGCATTGTCGATTCAAACTATGTCGTCTAACGAACTACTCCATAAAGTGCAGTACGACTTTGATAGCCTCAACCTGGCTAAAAAATCGATCATTTTTGGGATCAGTCAATCTGGTCAAACCTTCCCTACCCGTCAGGTGCTGCACGCCTGCGATCTGTTGGTTCGCCAAAAAATAATTCAAGAATTTTTTATTCTAACCGGCGAACCTACCAGCTTTATCGGTTCGCCTCTAGGGCAACCAATATTTTTAAAAGATGCCTTTAGTCGGCGGATTTTTACCAACGAAAGTGGTCGCAGAACCGTAGAACCAGCCACTGCATCAGTTGCAGCCATTCACCAAACCTTGACTGAGCTAATCTTTTATTTGACTCGGCGGATGCAGAAGTATTTCACAGAAGGCCAGCCGTTAGGAATGACCTTATCACCAGCGGGTTTAATGCTGCTGGAACAAGAAAACGAATTCCTACAACAAAACATCATTGAAATGGTGGGAGCCAGTGCCACTGGTCAAGCTCAAACCAGCCGTTTGTATCAGCAGCTCATTCAAGGCGGCAAAACCTGGGCTGTCCACATCACCGAAGCCCCCTTGGCTTGGGCAATTCATTCGCTGTATGTATTGGTGACAGTGGGCTGGGCGATTCCCTTTGGTTATACAGTTCCCCTGGTACAGACTCTTTTTCGGGGCATCCAACTGATTTTACCTCTGCCACCAGAGAGCTTAGCTCACAAAATTGTGTCTCCGATCGTCACTGTTGCCGACATTATCATTTACATTTTTGGTGCCTGGTTCTGGACGATGGGTCTGCGCATTATCCAAAAGCGCCAGTTGTTTGCTCGTACCGGTAAGCGCACCCTAGTGATTGGTGATACCCATTGGATTCATCAAATTCTGAAGAACTACGTGAGCAAATTGTTCTCGCTCAGCTACGGCATCGCTTCCTTAGAAATCCATGGTGATAATCCTCAAGATCATCTGCTCCACAACTTTGGGCATCGAGTAGTACGGGGCACCCTGTTATTTTTAGGCGTACCCGATGGCCGTCGTAATCCTAAATACCAGAGCCAAGAAAACTCAGTAATGATGACTGGTAAACAGTCTAGCGGTATTCACAACCTCAAGACTGGGCCAGAAATTGTCGCGGTAGGTGCAAATCCCAGCATCAGTAAACAAGGATTTGCGGGTTCGATCGTCCTCCCTAGCACCCTGAGCACATTGACAAAACACCAACCTCAAATCCCCGACAAAGTAGTGGAAACCTTACGAGAATCGCGCTTTGGTTCTTTCAGAAGATTAATAGCTAGCTATGTATTTTTCTGGGCATTAGCCAAACAAGTAGCTTCATTTCCAATACTCAAATACAGCTTCTGGAAATCACAAAGTCGCTCCAAAATCATGACTACTGCTGCACCAGTGGCGGCGATCGATCTAGATCACCCAGAGGGCAAGGAAACCTCTATTTTGATGCTGGCTGGCATGACCGATCGGGAGCAGAGCTAAAATCAGAGTTTAAAAAACCCACACTCTAACTACTAGGTTAAGAGTCGGGTATTTTGTGAGTTTTAAATCTCTTGATCAATGCTTTTGTTATGTTTGAGATTTGCCATTGGGAGCGGGGCCATATTTATTTGGACCTGGCTGACTAGGCTCACACGCAAATATCAAACCAGCAATTGGGACAATACACCACCAACCATTTCTACCCGTGTCATGCATTCTGCGAATAGCAACAGCAACACCTGGAACTAAAACCGCTAAGCTGTAAATATTACTTAGGATAGTTTGATCAGTTTTTAAGATCCTGCTCAAAACACCACCCAAAATGTTTAAACCAATACTAATAAGAATATTAAACAGAAAAAACATCCAGTATTCTTGCCTACTAGCGCGTCCTGTAAACTCAGCATAATTTTTCAGAACTTTAACGTACCATTCCATTTTCAACCTCTTGAATTTGATTTTTAACTGATTTTATACGGTTTCAGTGTACACAATACAAAATTAAAACTGAAATTTCACTTGAATTAATGTGACTTTTGTTAACATAATTTTACTTGCTCAATGACTAACCTTGCACCGTAATCAAAATCGGTTAGCGACCTAGTTCATGGAGCCGATCGATCTCCGCCGTCCATTTTGCGGTGGCTTCATCTAACAAGGCTCGTTTGCTGCTAGCTGGTGGTTCCAAGATATCACCGATGCGAATAGTCAAAGGCACTGCTGCCGGTATTTTGCTGCCGGGGACTTCCAGTTCATGGGTGCCCCATAAGCTGATCGGAATGACTGGGACTTGGGCTTTGGCGGCGATCAGGGCTGCGCCAGCTTTAGGATCGGCAATTTTGCCATCGGCGGTGCGGGTGCCGCCCATAAATACACCAAGACCCCAACCATTTTCCAAATATTCCATGGCGGCTTTGATCGTGCCGGAACCAGCTCTCTCCCGGTTGACCGGGTACGCACCATAGATTTTCATGGCAGTTTTGAGCACCGGGATATCAAAGAGTTCTTCTTTAGCCATATAAGCTACTGGTCTACCTACGCAGCAAGAGAGCAGCACCGGGTCATAATTGCTGGCATGGTTACTGACAACTAAAAATGGTCCTTTTTTCGGTACTTTCTCGGCACCATAAATTTTGCCCTGCCAGTAGGTATGCAGCATGGGACTGACGACTAGCCATTTGAAGGCATAGTACATAAACAAACTGGGGAAAGGTTCACGCTCTCGGGTCACGGTATCGCTGCTCTGCAAGAATATGGTCTATTTTACCGGAGTCTGCGTAGGAGCATTAGTTTTGACACTAATATGTACAGTTAATCTTGAGCGATCGAATCTAATTCTTTCTCTGTTGACTGAGGATCTGTTGACTGCGACTCTTTCTGCGGGGTATTGTTTTGAGCCATCACAGCATAAATAATCGTGGAAATTGCCGCATCAATTCTGCTCCATCCTTCTACGGTACTAAAGTCCAGACCCGAGAAAGTAGGACTAATCTTCGATCGAAGCTGGAGATAAATAATTGCTGAACCCAAGATACTCATGATGGCGACAGTGTCTTGATCTGCTGGCAAACCAAATTTATCATCGAAAAACTTCAGTCTTTCGGTGGCGATATCCCGCCGAATATCTCTTAATTCTTTGGTTAATTCGTTGCCTTCTACTAATTCCCAGCGAATAATTTCTTGGGTAATCGGGCGTTCTTCTAGCTCTTTTTGGAAGTACATTAACCAATTAACCAATCCATCTGCCAAGGATTCTGAGTTTTCTAGTTCTGGAGGAATGACCATTCCTGATAAATAATCTCCCTCCCGCCCAAAAGTCTGTAATAAAGTAGGTAGATCTGTGAAGTATCGATAGATTAAGACTTTATCTACTCCGGCTTCTTTGGCGATTGCATTAATACCTAAAGAATTAAATCCCGACTTGGCTAACAACTTACCTACTGCTTGTAAAATACGTGATTTAGTATCTTCCTTATTGCGAGCCATGAAAATTTCCTGATGTATAAGTTTATTCTATGTCAGGTTCTGGCATTTTGCAGTTAGTGACCTGGTAAATTATTGATACGACCAATTTATTGATGCGATCCCAGCCCTCTTCGGTACTAAAATCCATTCCTAAATAGCTGGGATTTGTATCAGTACGCAAAGTAATGTAAATAACCCCAGATAATATAAAAGTGCCCAAAGCCAAAACGTCTAACTCTGGTGGAAATGGATATTGCTGATTGATGAAAGTGACACATTCATTCGCTACTCTAGTCCGAATTTCGGCAAATTGGTCAGTTAACTCATTGTGATCAACAATTTCCCAGCGCAAAATCTCTAAGGTAATAGGGCGCTTCCGGATAGCCATTTGAATTTGTGTCAGTATATAGACTAACCAATCAGCAACTGACTCCGCTTTCACCATGTCTGGATCGCCGATTAACTCTGCTGATGTTGGCCAATAATCACCTTCATTAGCATAGGCAGTTAACAGTTCTGGTAAACCGCCAAAGTAACGGTATATTAAGACTTTGTCAACCCCAGCTTCTTTGGCGATCG
>JANOXZ010000531.1:0-9699 GCA_031418695.1 Synechococcales cyanobacterium VAR_35_metabat_10 | reverse complement strand
GCCTCATCAATCCCCACTAGTGCCACCTGAATCTGGGCATTAATTGCCGCCAACGAATCCTCATCATGACCATAGAGAGGACTCTGTTCATTAATTACATGCATTGCTGTCCAAGTTAAACTCAGCGCCGGAGTGCGTTGTCGCAGCATCTTGAGTTCCATGACTCGCCGCATAAACTGCCCCTCTTTGGTCACTTCATCCACCAACAAATACACTTGGAGCTGTGCCTCAATAATCATATTTTGGCGCTCATTGGCAATTCGAAACATCAAAGTCGGTGTGCCGTTATAAGGAGCAATCACTGCTTCATTACTGAATAGCACCTTAGCGATCGGGTGGGAAAACCGGGCAAAAGCCAAACCCGTCACCACCGCCACAAACAACAAACTAATAATCGACTCCGCAGTCACCACACAGTTGGCATAAAAAGTTATTGGATGCATTGCTCCGTAGCCGATCGAAGCCAAAGTCTGGACGCTAAAAAAGAAAGCATCACTAAAGCTTCCCGGTCTGGCCGTCTCTAAACAATTTCCTCCTAACAAATATAGCAAGGCAAACACCGTATTGATCGCCAAATAGGCCACAATAATTGCACCGACGAAACCCACCCAGGGAATCGTTAAAAACAAATGGTAAGGGTCACGCCAATAGGTATGCCAAGCCCCCATGTTAGGAATCTCGAACTTGCCATCCTGATTTTTGATTTGAACTAACTGCTGTCGCCGGAACCCTCGTTTACGTGCCATCGCTGAATTACCATAGGATTTTGTCATATTAACTGAAGATTCAAAATCGTGCAAAAATCTTGCTAAGCTAGGATTCATGGGCAAATCGCAGCTTACTCCCGAGAATTATTATGAACTCACTGTCAAAGCCAGCTCGATCGCCGGAGTTGATGAAGTGGGTCGCGGGGCGCTATTTGGACCAGTGGTGACAGCCGCCGTAATTTTGCCCACCCAAAATCATTCTGAACTCATTGTGGCTGGGGTCAAAGACAGCAAAAAGCTCAGCGCTGATCGACGTACCGATTTAGCTAAGCTGATCAAAGAAGTCGCCCAGAGTTATCAGATCGGCTTTGCTACCGTTACCGAAATCGCCACCCTAAATATTCGTGGTGCCACCTTACTGGCCATGACCAGAGCAGTCCAAGGACTTGAAACACAACCAGAAATCTGCTTAGTGGATGGCCGCGATCGAGTGCCAAATATTCAAATTGACCAGATAACTTTAGTCCAAGGAGACGATCAATCAGTCTCGATCGCCGCTGCCAGCATTTTAGCCAAGGTGTACCGGGATGAGTTGATCTGTCAGTGGGCGGAAGAATATCCTGAGTATGGACTCGATCGGCATAAAGGCTATGGCACCAGCAAACATCGCCAAGCTTTGTTAGAGCATGGAGCCACTCCAGAGCATCGCCAAAAATTCCTGCAAAAGATTTTAGGAAATAGCGCTAAACTTTAGAAAACTTAGCCTTGTATTCCATAATAGGCTTCTCCATAAATCGATAGCTAACAGATGCAATAAGAAAGCTCAATAGCAAATACAACGAGTCTTTAATAATTATCGCGACTCCAGTATTCAAGGGATAAGGGAAAGAAAAGAGTTCACTGATAAGCAGCTTTTCTTTAAAAAACCAAGTTTCTATTAACATAATAGGAAGGTGATAAATATATAGCCCATAAGATATTAGTCCTATCCACACCATGGTTTTAGAGCCAAGGAAATACCTAATAACTCGATTGGGTAAAACAGTTATTTGTAGAATCAGCAGTGCAGCAATTATACTCAACAGCAAATGGCCAACAGATACCACAAACCAACTTGTTACATGGGCAAAAAATACAAAAGTAAAAAACACGGCAAATGAACATAGAGTTAGAGCAGATGAATGTATCGGAATTACAATTCTCTCAAGAAGTTCTGGTGGTGCAACTAAAAAACGTGCTTTCTCTAACAGCGCTTCTTTCCATACAACGTTTGCATAAACTAAAGATGTCAAAAAACCCACAAAAAATTCACCTATTCGCCATAAGGGAAAACTATATATCCCATCTTTTAACAGTGGTTTTAAGACAGGGGCAATGGCAAAAAATGCGATCACGATCAGCAGAGTATAAAAGCTATTAGAAAAAAACTTTATTTTCTTGTTGATTACATACAAAAAAGCAACTGGAAATATAAGATAGAATTGCTCTTCTGTAGCTAAGCTCCAAGTGTGATAGAAATATCCTGGCAAAAGCTTGGGTGAAATAAAAGCTTGCAAAGACATTAAAATATTAGTGGTATATGTAAGGGTATAAATAATATCTTTGATTGCTATCTTCCAATTAATAATTGAGATTATAGGCACAAAAATAGCCAAGGCAACTAATACCGGGGGTAAAAGTCGCAGAAATCTTCGCGTGTAAAAGTTCTTGATTGAGATTTTGTCATGATTTATATATTCCTTCAACAGCAAACTAGTGATCAAAAAAGATGATAATACAAAGAAGATATCTACACCAATAAAGCCGCCACTGCCCAAATGCAACTTGTTTAAGATGATCGATGGCAGGGATGAATGGGCATACAAAATAGCGATAATTGCAAATCCTCTTAATCCATCTAGAAGATCATAATAAGGAAAGCTTATTTTGTTACTGGAACTTGATTCTACGATATCTGAAGCGGTTGTCAGTAACATATCAGCACGACTCTTAAAATTACGACTCAATATCTTGCAATAAACTTCATCTATTCTACGTTAAATTGTGATTTATATGAAAATAAAAGCTTGTTGACAATCTGAAAATCACCCAAAACCCAAGTCTATTACTAAATTCAATTAAGCAGAGATCGATATACTTGATGATGCTTCTGGGCACACCTATCCCAAGAAAAGCGCTGAATATTTTGCTTACCCATTGCGACCAACTCAGCCGATCGAGCAGTGTCATACAAAACATTTTTCAGACCATGGGCGATCGAGTCCACATCATAAGGGTCAAACAACTCCGCCGCATCGGCCACCGTCTCCGGAAAACAACTTACATTGCTACAAGCCACCGGACAACTGGCTGCCATTGCCTCCAAAGGCGGATAGCCAAAGCCTTCATATAATGAGGGGTAGACAAATAGCGCGGCCTGTTGATATAGCCCCACCAACTCAGCATCGCTGCCCGTCTGCCATTTAACACTTTCTCGCGGTAAACCCAGTCGATCGATCAGTGCTAATTCCTGCTTGGTTAGATCGATCGCCCCAAAGCAGCGCAAGTCAAAATCACGCCGGAAAGCTGGATAACTGGCATAAGCCTGAAGCAATCGCTCAAAGTTTTTATACCAGCGTCGTTCACCCACGACCAATAAATAGGGCTTAATTCCGGCAGGCGGTGCGATAGGAACTGGAGCCGTCAAACCATAGCCATGATAAATCACCGTTACTTTGGCAGGGTCAATCTGACAAAATTCTACTAGGTCTCTTTTACTGCATTCCGAAGGACAAATAATGCTATCTACATTGGCCACCATAGCGGCTTTACAAGAAATAACTGGATCTTTGTCATGCTTGGATGAATCTGGAAAACGCTCGTGGATCATATCGTAAACAGTCAGTACTTTAATACTTTTTTTGACTGCAATCTGAGGACGATAGTAGGTGTAGTGCAAGATATCTGGGGGCTGGGCATTCAAATAGTAGCCAGACCACTGACGATTGATAATATTGCTTACTCTATTTAATAATTTATTGTAACTTCGCTGCTTACCAATAGTCAGATGCTGATAGTCGTTTGCTAAATATTCATTGATGTGAAGTCCAGCCGCAAATCGAGCTTCGCTATCAGGGAAACTATCGATACGACTTGCCAATTCACAGAAATAGCGAGAAATACCACCGTATCGCTGCCAATTGAATATTTGATAATCATAGACAACGCGCAGGGGTGACATAAAGCTTCACAATATTACTTGTGATCAACAGTTTGACCGGATTTTACAGCAAAAACCACCCAAAACAAAAGCCTGCTAAGGTGATTTCTCTCAAACAAAATACCAACTATTTTAAAAGTTTAGTTGGCTGAGCGGAGTCGAAGCCAACGACAGCGGTGTACTTATTCATGGAAATCACCTAACTAAACAGCAATCTGTGAAACTGACGAACTAAGCAACCTTTCTGGCTGCAAATCTATTAACAAGATTGACTCACTCTTAGGTAAGACCTTATTGGATATAGCACTAAATGGTAGCTTAATTGGAGCCTTGGCAGTATGGCAAAGACCAATACCAGCCACCAATAAATCGATCGTGTCTTGGTGGTAAGTCATATCTACACCAGCAGCATCTAGCTCACAGACGTTAGTACCCCAGTTCAAAATATCTACTAAGAGATGGGGGTCAGCAAGACAGAAACTGGACAGAGCAATATCTTTGACCCCTTGGATGACTGCTTGGCGAGTATCAGCATCGGTAGTAATGCTGGCCTGCTGAATTTGGGCTAGAGTCTGTGCCAAGACGGCGCTATCAAAAGGGATCATCGGAGCAGTCACAGTGTTGCTAGCAGCATCTACCTTGCTATCTATGCCCTCTAGAACGTTCAGCATGGGCAACATTTCTCGTTTGCCGCTGAGATCTAGCTGACCCATGAAAACATGGCGTTCGTAGCCTGCGGGTATACCTTTAAAGTAAATAGGAATATTTTTGCCCGACTTTAAAATTTTGTGCAGTGCCACATCTAAGGTGTTCACTGGCCAACCAATGTCGCGTACCGACAAGATTTCGGTTGTACCTGATTGCAGAGTAGTGAAAGATTTCAGTAGCAAATTGACTGATTCTTCGATGTTTTGGGCGTAGATATGCCGATCGGGAGCATGAAGACTCACTAAGCCTTGGGCTACGCGGGTATCTAGCTCAGCGCTAATGGGGCTATTTTCTACCACATGGGTAAACCGCACGATGCCAAATTGACAGCTACTATTTTTTGCTCGATCGCTGAACAACCACTCGGCTATTTTCTTGGAGCCAGCATAGATATCTGGAGTAAAGTAGCGAGAAGCTTTACCGGTAGAAGAAAAGATGCAACCTGCTACCTGATATTTTTCGCAACATTCGATAATGTTGACACAGCCAAAAAGGTTGGTGCTAACTGTTTCGTAGATCTGAGTTTCGGCTAGTCCTGGTAAACGCTGTGCTGCCAGGTGAAATACGATTTGAGGCTGCTCTACTGCGAAAATTGCTTGGGTTTTTTCGGCGTTGCGCACGTCACACTTATAGTAAATCACCGGAACATCATGCTCAGTATTACTACAAGTGATCGCTACCTGCTGATTTTGGTCATCAGTGACATCTAACGCCACAATTTTCTTCACACCCAATTGTTGCAGTTTGGCGATTAGATTAGTACCAACAAATCCTCGGCCACCAGTAACTAAGATGGTTTTATCTTTTAAAACATCGATGATTTCTGATTGATTTATCTGAACTTGCCGATCGTAGACCTCTGCAAAGGGGTCGGTCTGTAACCGATCGCGGCCAGAAATGTCAATTAATTCTTGAGTGAGTAGGCTTAAACGAGCAAGTAATTCTGGGTCTTTTGGCTCTGGCGAACCTACGGGGACAGTATTCCAAATTGACTGTAGAACCTCACTTTTACGCAATGACACTAGCAATACCTATAATTCCTGTAGATTACTACTTCACGTTTTCGGGAATTTTGCTGCTGAGCAGCTTGGTTCAAACATGCTCCACCCTAATTACTAGGCAAGAATATTGGACAACCCACAATTCCTTAAATTCTCATGAATACATCACATCTTAGGCTAATGGATCTCCAGCGCAATCCGCCAATTGTCTAAATTTATACCCCACAACTCGTGAAATTGACTGGCTATAAATACTTGCAATCATTACCTAATTTACAGATCCACTATCAAATACCTTGCCAATAATTTCTTCTACGGGTGGGTCGGTGACGGCTAGATCGGTTACTGGTAGCTCGGCAAGAATTTTGGCGACGGTGTTGGTGAGGTGGCGGCGATCGATCGACAGCCGAACTTGGTAATCTGTCAAGTCTACTACTTCGCCATAAATGGAGAGCTGCTCTTTGGTCAAACTGGTGGAGAGTTCGAGGCGTACTTCTCGGTAGGGGGCAAAGCGTTCTAACAGGTCATTGAGCATCCCATCATAGACGAGGCTACCGCCATGGATCAACAGGACTCGATCGCAGAGGGCGGTGATGTCGGCCATGTAATGGCTGGTGAGCATGATGGTGGCTTGGTAGCGCTGGTTGTATTCGCGCAGAAAGTTGCGGACGTTGACTTGGGCGTTGACATCGAGGCCGAGGGTGGGTTCGTCGAGAAATAAGACTTGGGGGCGATGGAGGAGGGCGGCGAGGATTTCGACTTTCATCCGTTCGCCCAGGGAGAGTTTGCGGACTGCTTGGTTCAGTTTGCCGCTGAGGGTGAGCATTTCGGTAAGTTCGCCGACTCGGTGATGGAACTCGCCATCTTCGATGCCATAGACGGCGGCGTTGATGCGCAGGGAATCCATGGCGGGGAGATCCCAGATAAGCTGTTGTTTTTGGCCGAGGATGAGGGTGATTTGTTTGAGGAAGGCGGGTTCGCGGCGGGCGGGGATGGAGTCGGCTACGCGCAGGTGGCCACTAGAGGGGTGGATGAGGCCGGTGAGCATTTTGAGAGTGGTGGTTTTACCGGCTCCATTGGCTCCTAAAAAGCCGACGATTTCTCCGGGTTCGATCGCAAACGACACATTTTGGACGGCGGGGATGTCTTTGTATTGCCGTTTCCAGAAGTGGTTGAGGGTGCCTTTAATTCCGGCTTCTTTGTTGGCGACTTTATAGATCTTGGAGAGATTTTCGACCTGAATAATTGACATGATGTATGACTTTCAGAGATTTGGCAGCGACTTTGTCTCAGTCTAGCGCAGTTATTAATTTCGCTTTCTGCCCAATACTCTCAGATAACTCTGTTTCACCAATGCGAATTTTATCAAATGGCCAGATAAACCTATCAAATTTTATTACCTAAAACGACAGAATTAGCATCGACAATTTCGGGTGATTTGTAATATCCACAGCAGTTATAAAATCTTGGCTCAATCAATAAATATTTATGAAATCTTTAGCTCACCATAGATTCTGCCACTGCATCATATTGATCATGGTAGTTAATATATTTTGATAATACACCCAAGTTTAATTCCGGTAGAAAATGACTTCGATCGATCAGTCGATAACCAGTAACTTCCAAATAAATAAATCTCACCCCACCAATTCCAGCAAAAGCCGTTTCTACCAACTCAAACTGCTCCCAAGTCACACCGGGCAAACTAAGCTGCGAATTTTGAGCGGTTGAAGATAGCATAATAAAAATCCTCTTATGGCTGGGCAGACCTTGGTATTTTACCAACTTTTGTTCACGAAGTGTCTCTGAAAAAGAATCGCAACCTGCACCACCAGTCTTTTGCAAGTATCACACTCCATAAAGATGCACCGAGAGCCGTTATCATACATAATAACGATATGTTATCTGCTATTCAATAGAGTTTCATCTATGTGAATAAGGATTTTCGCTGTCAAGATCCTTTGGATCAGGCCAGAATTTCTATTAATAACTTCATCATCAGCATCAACTGACCAACTACCGGCTGACCCTGCACCAGACACACCATTTATGACTAGTCTCTCGAAACCACCTGCTACCTCCACTGCTTGGCACACCTTAGATGTCGATCGCACGATTGCCCAGCTAGAAACCAACATCGACCAAGGACTCAGCAGCAGCGCCGTCCAAAGTCGGCTAATTCAGTATGGTAAAAACGAGCTAGTCGCCACCGCTGGTCGTAGCCGCTGGCAAATTTTGCTCGATCAATTCACCAACATCATGCTGTTGATGCTGATCTTCGTGGCCTTTGTCTCTGGGGCAATGGATGTATGGAGCATGTCACTGGGTGACTTTAAAGGCGTTCCTTTTAAAGACACGATCGCCATTCTGTCGGTGGTAATTCTCAACGGCATCATGGGTTACTTCCAAGAAAGCAAAGCCGAAGAAGCCCTAGCTGCCCTCAAACAAATGGCCTCTCCGCAAGTTCGAGTACGGCGAGACGGTCGTATTTTAGAAATAGACGGCAAAGACCTAGTCCCTGGTGACATTATGTTGGTAGAAGCTGGCGTAAAACTAGCCGCCGATGCCCGGTTGCTTTCTGCCGCCAACCTGCAAGTAAGAGAAGCCGCCCTCACCGGTGAAGCCACCGCATCTAATAAAGACCCTCGCCTCACCTTGGCCGCAGATACCGATTTAGGCGATCGAGTAAACAGCTTATATCAAGGCACCGAAGTATTGATGGGGCGCGGCGAAGCCGTAGTCACCAAAACCGGCATGGATACCGAGCTAGGACATATTGCCGCTCAAATTCAATCGGTAGTCAGCGAACCAACGCCCTTGCAAAAACGGATCAGCCAACTGGGCGATGTGCTAGTTAAAGGATCACTAGCGCTAGTAGCAATTGTAGTTATCGGAGGGATGATTCCTAGCTTAATCGCCCAAAAGTTTGACATCAAACTATTCCGCGAACTGGTCGAAGTATCCCTCAGCATGGCGGTAGCAGTAGTCCCTGAAAGTATGCCCGCTGTAATCACGATTACTCTCGCCCTTGGCACCCAGCGGATGGTCAAGCGCAACGCCCTAATCCGCAAACTTCCTGCCGTGGAGACATTAGGTAGTGTAACTACAATTTGCTCCGACAAAACCGGCACTCTCACGCAAAATAAAATGGTAGTACAGCGCGTAGCTACCCTCCAACAAAATTTGACAGTTACTGGCGAAGGCTACGAACCCAACGGTAAATTCCAGGTAGATGGCAAGGATATCGATCAAACACTATATCCCGATCTCACCCGCTTACTGTGGGGTTGTACTCTCTGTAACGATGCCATCTTAGAGTGGCGCGACGAACAATGGCAGATCGTTGGCGACCCTACCGAAGGCGCAATGGTGGTATTAGCCGAGAAGGGTGGAGTCGATCGAGCTTCCAGCGTTACCACTTTACCCAGAGTCGCCGAGTTTCCTTTTGACAGCGATCGCAAACGGATGAGCGTAGTCTGTGCCCAAGAAAATGGCCACATTACTTTCGTCAAAGGTTCTCCCGAATCGATTTTAGAACGCTGTGTCGGCGCAGTATTTGGCCCCGAACCCCAAGTAATGACTAGCCAACAGCGCGATCAAGTTATTCAACAAAACAATGATCTGGCCAGCAGAGGACTACGGGTACTGGGCTTAGCCTACCGCGAAGGAACCGAAATTCCCTCTAACGAAGATGCCGCCGAAACAGATTTGCTGTGGTTGGGCTTAGTGGGCATGTTGGATGCCCCTCGCCCAGAAGTGCGGGATGCTGTGAAAAAATGTCAGACCGCTGGTATTCGTACCGTGATGATTACCGGCGATCATCAACTAACCGCCCAGGCGATCGCTGAAGATTTGGGCATGGCTCCAGCGGGCAGCAAAGCGATCACTGGCCGCGAACTAGAGACCATGAGCGAATTAGATCTATTAGAAGTGGTAGATAGCACCAGCGTCTATGCCCGGGTTAGCCCCGAACACAAACTGCGCATTGTGCAGGCTCTGCGTCAGCGTGGCCAATTGGTAGCAATGACTGGCGACGGAGTAAACGATGCTCCGGCATTAAAACAGGCCGATATTGGCATCGCCA
>JANOXZ010000530.1:0-18527 GCA_031418695.1 Synechococcales cyanobacterium VAR_35_metabat_10 | reverse complement strand
AGGATCCTTTCCACAGAGGTAATTAGGTACTGATGCCTGTATTAAAAAGTTTTTGCGAAACTAAGCTGATATTGTTTACAATTTTGAGGTAGATAAATCTTATGTCAACTATTACAGTCAATTTAGGTATACAGGTTTCTGGTGGTCCACCAATTAGTATTCCTCCGCACAAAATAGAAGGAGTGGAGAGTTTTCAGCAGGCTGAACTTTTACTCAAAAGGTTTGCTAAAAAGGATGGTGATGTTACTCAATCAGTTTCTTTGGCAAAAAATCCAGTCTTTTTTGCGATTACCTCGGATTGGATAGATGTCAAAGAGGCTGAAAAGCAGGGATGGGCTTTGAGCTACAAGATAGGGGCTGCCGAAGTTAAATTAACTGCACCCCAAGTTTATTTGAGAGATAGTGCATTATCCTTGGGCAATGGCTGGAGTACAACGGTACAAGAGCTAATTGTAAGCTTTAAAAAACCGGCTATAGAGATAGTTCCCGCTGCCGAATTAAAAGAAGTTATTGCTAAAGTTAATATTTTTGTTGGCTATGACTTAATTGATGCTGTACAGGCAGACCCCACCCCTCCAGTTCCTTAGCTTTTTCAGCTTTACACTACTTGTTAATTATTTAAATTAAGAGGATTTTCTCATGCCTGTTACACCGACTTATCCGGGTGTTTATATTGAGGAACTTTCCAGTGGAGTTCGTACTATTACTGGAGTTGCCACTTCTATTACCGCTTTTATTGGTCGTGCCTTAAAAGGGCCACTGAGTGAACCGATCCGAATTCAGAACTTTGGTGAATTCCAAAGACAATTTGGTGGGTTGTGGAGAGAGAGTACCATGAGTTATGCTGTACAACAGTATTTTCTCAATGGAGGACAAGATGCCCTGATTGTCCGTATTTATAATGGTGCTAAGGAACAGGATACCGCGAAGCTTGCCATAGATCCTCTTGCCCTCCAGGCTACTAGTCCTGGTTTATGGGGTGTTAATTTACAAGCTTTTGTAGATCATGAAACCAGAAATAATGATGGAACATTATTTAACTTAACAGTTCAATTAGTCGAGTCTCCGACTTCGGCACGATTGATTGCAACCGAAACATTGCGAAATCTTTCTATTGATAAAAATTCTTCTCGCTTCTACAAAAAGATAATTGAATTAGAATCTGAATTAGTTGATGTGACTCCTGGTAGTCCTGATTTATCTGCTCGACCTGCGGCAACACCAAAAAATGATCAACAACAAGTACAACCAGTTAAAGCATCGTCAGCAGGTGGTGATGGAGGTGAGATTACTGATAATGATATTGCTAATGACAATTTAAGACTTAATCGAGAGGGGCTGTATTCTTTAGAGAAAGCAGATTTGTTCAATTTGTTATGTATTCCTCCATTAACCAGAGACATAGATGTTAGTTTAGATGGAACAATGTCTGCTGCTGTTCGATATTGTCAAGAGAGAAGAGCTTTATTGTTAGTTGATTCCCCTCTTTCTACGAAAACTATTAGTAGAGCGGCGGAGGATATTGATGCTATCCGTAATGCGTTAGGTGGAGAAGCTTTTGGCAAAAATGCCGCTGTCTTTTTCCCTCGAATTAAAATGGCCGATCCTTTGCAGGAGAACCGCACAGAAGAATTTGCACCATGTGGTGTTATAGCAGGTATTTTTGCCCGTACTGATGCAACTAGAGGTGTATGGAAAGCACCGGCTGGCATTGAAGCAGGTATTCTAGGGGTCAGGGAACTATCCTACAAAATGACTGATGGTGAAAATGGGATATTAAATCCTAAGGGATTGAACTGTATTCGATTATTTCGGAACTACGGCAACGTGTTGTGGGGATCACGAACCCTGGCCGGTTCAGATGCAATTGGTTCGGAATGGAAGTATATTCCTGTGCGGCGATTTGCCTTATTTTTAGAAGAAAGTCTGTATCGGGGCACGCAGTGGGTGGTATTTGAACCCAATGATGAACCTTTGTGGGCACAGATTCGGCTTAACTTGGGGGCATTTATGAATAATCTGTTTCGGCAAGGAGCCTTCCAAGGCAAAACGCCCAAAGAAGCCTATTTTGTTAAATGCGACAAAGAAACCACTACCCAAAATGACATCAATTTGGGGATTGTGAATATCATTGTGGGCTTTGCTCCGCTCAAGCCTGCTGAATTCGTCATCATTAAATTCCAGCAAATTGCCGGTCAAATTGATACTTAATAGATATCTCAGGAGAATAACATGGCTCAGTTTAGCGTTAACGCCCAAAGATTTGACCCCTATAAAAACTTCAAATTTCGGGTGAAGTGGGATGGTAAATATGTCGCTGGTATTAGTAAAGTTGGTGCCCTCAAGCGCACCACCGAAGTAGTTACCCACCGAGAGGGCGGAGATTCAAGCAGTCCGCGCCATTCCCCCGGACAAAGCAAGTTTGAACCTATCATGCTAGAGCGAGGAGTGACTCACGATAAGGAATTTGAACAATGGGCTAATAAAGTTTGGAATTTTGGTTCTGGCTTGGGTGTGGAAGTCTCTCTGAAAGATTTTCGCAAAGACCTCATTATCGAGCTATACAACGAAGCTGGTCAATTGGCAATTACCTATAAGGTATTTCGCTGTTGGGTGTCAGAATTTACTTCTCAACCGGAACTAGATGCCAATGCCAATGCGATCGCCATCCAAAGTATTCAACTGCAAAATGAAGGTTGGGAGCGGGATAGCGAGGTGACAGAGCCATCGGAGCCAACCTTCTTAGAACCAGCATAGGTTTACTTCTCTATTTTGGAATTTATGCACTCTCTCACGGCTAACGATATTCTCTATATTTGGGAAATGGGACAATATCAGCATCCGATCGATCGGGCATTAACCATGCTCTCGGTGGCCTTGCCCGATCGCACTACTGCTGAATTAGCCCAATTGAGTATCGGCAAGCGCGATCGCTTGCTTTTAATGCTACGAGAGATGGTGGTTGGTCAAGAATTAGTGAGCATTGCCAAATGCCCACAATGCGGAGAACAGTTGGAGCTAGCTATGAATGTTCAAGATGTGCAATGCACCGAACCAACATTTGTGATTGAGTCAGAGATAACTGTGAATTTGACAGAGTTTGTCATCCAACTTCATTTGCCCAATAGTTATGATTTGGCGGCGGTGGTGAATTGTGCCGATGTGGCCACAGCCTATCGTCAGTTGCTTCAGCGATGTATTGTGCAGGTTGATCGATCGGGTGAGATCATTCCAGCCACAGAACTTCCGCCTGCTGTTGTGCAACAAATATCAGCACAACTGGCCGAAATGGATCCCCAGTCCGAAATTATCTTGACCCCAATTTGCCCAGCTTGTGGACATTCTTGGCAAGTGTTGTTCGATATCGTTACTTTTTTGTGGACAGAACTAAGTGGGCAAGCCCAACGCTTGTTGCAAGAAGTTTATCGACTCGCTCGAGCCTATGGTTGGCGTGAAGCCGATATTTTGGCGATGAGTCCGCTGCGCAGACAATTTTACCTAGAGTTGGTGTCCTGATGAGCGACCTTTTAACCCGCATGACCGAACGCACTTTGGGTTTAGCACCTAGTTTGCAACCGAAGTTAACTTCTACCTACGAGTCGTCACCAATGTTAGGTGATGGTTTAGCTGCTGCCTACGCCCCCGATGCAATAGAAGGTACAGGATTAGCAACAGATTCAGTGGGGGCAGCAGCGCAGACAAATACAGTGGTTGTAGCTAGGAGCAATGTACCCACACCGATGGTAGTGGCAGCCCAGCCAAATTTAGTAATTAATCGGTTATCACATAATCTAAGTGGAGCCGTTTGGCAGGATGACCCAAGCCCTGTGACAGCACCAGACTCAATGGCTACACCAGTCACCCAAATTGATTTATCAGTTTCAGAGATGGTGGTTGCTCCTCCGGTGATCGACCCTCCCACCCTGTTACCTTCGCAACCTGCCACCCCAGAATTCTCCAACGAGACAGCCGAACCCTTAACTACGCGGGATCTTGTCCCACAATCTTCTGCCCCCTTTCCCATCACTACAAATCCTCCTGTTTCTGAGCAAAATGAATTAACAACAATCAGAGAAATTTCAGCACCGATCGCTCCATCATCTTCATCATCGCCACTACCGATCGGAAGTCCAGTCAATTTAGTAACTAATGTTACACAAATGCCAGCGGCTAACCAAAGTAATCTAACCCCAGCGACTCCCCTTGGCACTAGTGAAGCGATCGAATCACAACCACTTATTCCCTCTAGAGAAAGAGTAATTCCCCAGATCTCAACAGCCAGTCCAGTCACCGCGAACCAGCAGTTGGTCAGTTCCCCTGAACGAAAAACAGTTCAAACCCTTGTTCCTATTACAGTTCGTCCCCTTGGGACAACAGCTACCCAGATATCATCTCAACCAATACCGCCAACCGCCGCACCTACCATTCAAGTCAAAATTGGGCGGATTGAAATTCGGGCAGTAACGACACCGCCTCCTGCGGCTCCCCCAAAATCGCGTCCTAGCAGCAGCGTCCCACAACTATCTTTAGCAGATTACCTGAAATCTCGCGGGAGTAGCACATGAGTAACTCCTTGGCGATCGGCGCGGTCAGTGCCACTCTCAAATATCTCTTGGAAGAAAAATTGGTGCAATTGGGGCTAGAGAACAGCTTAGGTGAGCGACCCACTATTACCCTTTCGGTGCCTGGTGAAACGGGAGCAGATGTCGATCGCACTAAAGACCGCCTCAATTTATTTTTATACCAAACCACCTTAAATCAAGGCTGGCGGAATGTGGGGATGCCCTCTTTGGATAGCAAAGGAGAAAGAGTCGCCAATCCACCGCTGGCTTTAGATTTACATTATTTGCTGACGGCATTTAGCCAAAAAACCTTTCATGCCGAAGTAATGCTGGGTTATGCGATGAATTTATTTCATCAAGTGCCAGTTTTGACCCGAGATGATATTCGCAAGGCGCTGCAAAAACTGCAAGCCAGCCCGAATAATGCCGAAAAGGCGATCGCGAGCTGTGATTTAGCCGATCAAATTGAACAGATCAAAATTATTCCCCAATCTACCAATACCGAGGAATTGTGGAAGTTGTGGTCGGCGATGCAGAGTCAATATCACCCTACTGTTACCTATCAAATTTCGGTGGTGTTAATCGAGTCGCAGCGTCCAAGCAAGTCGCCGATTCCGGTGGCCAGTCGCAATTTGCTATCGTTGCCATTTAATCGTCCCTCGATCGAATCTATCTCACCACCCATCCCCACCGTCGGTAGCCAAGTTACTCTGACTGGGCAAAATTTACAGGCCGAAATTGTGGAAGTTAATTTTGGGGTAGAACCAGTCTTGACACCAGCCAGGGCAGATATTGCAGCTAAACAAATTCAAGTTACTTTACCTGCCACCCTGAAAGCGGGAATTAATACTGTCCAAGTTTTACATTTACTTAGTTTAGGTACTACTAGCCCCAGTGAACCACATCGTGGTTTTGAATCGAATGTTTTACCTTTTATGCTGGCACCCAGTATCACCCTGCCAGCTAACTCTGTAGCTGCCGGACAGAATTTGAGTATTACTGTTGCTCCACCCCTTAGTCGAGAACAACGGGTGACGGTAATTATTGGCGATCGGGCGATCGCTATTCCGCCACGACCAGTGGATACTTTACCAATCACAACGATCGATGTGACTATTCCGGCCAATTTTCTTAAAGGGAATTTTTTACTGCGCTTGCGAGTAGATGGTGCAGAAAGTCCTTTAGAGATCGATCGGCAGCCTGGTAGCCCCACTTTCAATCAATACACTGGCCCCCAAATTACTATCACATGATTACTATTCCTTCCTCTACTTGGCAAACCGCGAACCAGCAACATCTGGCGACGGCTTTGGCTGGGGTAAGGACAGCCTTGCAGCAATATGTGGGGCGAGTACAAGGCCAGACTCAGAATCAGTCTCAAGATGCAGGGGGGCAGGCAGCTCCCCCAGAGGTTGTGAATGATGATTTTGGGACAGATCTGGCGGCTTTAACGAGTCTTTGTGCCGCTTTTCATCTCACCTCTTTTGAGCGAGATTTATTGTTACTCTGTGCTGGGGTGGAGTTGAGTGGTTCACTGGCACAACTTTGTCATGAGGCGCAGGGTGGCAAGGTGAGTTATCCCACTTTTAGTTTGGCATTAGTGGCTTTGCCAGATGCCCATTGGAGTGCTTTGACTCCGGCTAGTTCGCTGCGCTATTGGCGATTGATTGAGGTAGCCAATGGGGAGAGTTTGACTCAAAGTCGTTTGCGGATTGATGAGCGGGTGTTGCATTATCTGAATGGCCTTGCTTATTTGGACGATCGGCTGCGGGGATTGATGGAACCGATTCAGACGACTGTGATGTTGCCGAGTTCTCATCAACAGTTGGCGATGCAGATTGCTAATTTGGGAGCCAAAGGGGAATCTTGTCCGATTATTCAACTCACGGGCGAAGGTGATGACGATAAGGAGGCTATTGCGGCAGCGGCTGGTAATTTATTGGGGCTGCAATTATATCGATTAGCGGGGAGCAATATGCCGGGGACGGTGGCAGAACGGGAGGCTTTGGCAAGGCTGTGGGAGCGGGAGGCAATTTTGAGTCGGAGCGCTTTGTTGGTAGATTGTGAGGGTTTGGATCGCGATCGGGCAAGGACTGTTGTGGAGATGATCGCTACTGTGAATGGTTTGGTGCTGGTTAGTAGCCCAGAACCGATTGCGATTCGCCAGCGGGCAACTTTTAGAATCGATGTGCCGCGCCCTAGTACGGGGGAGCAGCGGCAGCTTTGGCAACAGGGCTTGGGCATTGCCCTGAGCGGGTCGAAGGGTGAGTTGGAGGTGCCTTTAGCGGGGCAGATCGATCGGGTGGTGGCGCATTTTAATTTGGGTTCGCCGTTGATTCAGGGAGTCTGCGATCGGGTGCAGTTGTGGCAGGGGAGCAATGGAAATCAGGCGAATTTAAGTGAGTTTTTGTGGGAGAGTTGTCGTTCTCAGGCGCGGACTCGTTTGGATGATTTGGCGCAGCGAATTGAGCCGATGGCGGGTTGGGATGATTTGATTTTGCCGGTGGCGCAGCAGTCGCTGTTGCGGGAGGTGGCGGCGCAGATTAAGCAGCGGAGTATGGTTTACGATACTTGGGAGTTTGCGCGGCGGGGGGCGAATGGTTTGGGGATTGCGGCGTTGTTTGCGGGGGCGAGTGGTACGGGTAAAACTTTGGCGGCGGAGGTGTTGGCGCGGGAGTTGCAGTTAGATTTGTATCGGATTGATTTGAGTCAGGTGGTGAGTAAGTATATTGGGGAGACGGAGAAGAATTTGCGGCGGGTGTTTACGGCGGCGGAGGCCGGGGGCGCAATTTTGTTGTTTGATGAGGCGGATGCGTTGTTTGGGAAGCGCAGTGAGGTGAAGGATAGTCACGATCGCTATGCCAATATTGAGGTGAGTTATTTGTTGCAGCGGATGGAGGCTTATCGGGGTTTGGCGATTTTGACGACGAATTTGCGGGGTTCGATCGATTCGGCGTTTTTGCGCAGAATTCGGTTTGTGATTCAGTTTCCTTTTCCTGATTTGGCTCAAAGGCTGGAGATTTGGCGACGGATGTTTCCGCCGAAGTTGCCGACGGCGGGGTTGGATTGGGATAAGTTGGCGCGGTTGAATATTACGGGGGGAAATATTCGGAATATTGTGTTGAATGCGGCTTTTTTGGCGGCGGATGGGGGGGAGCCGGTGCAGATGAAGCATTTGTTGCGATCGGCGCAGGGTGAGTATACCAAGCTGGAGAAAACTTTAACTGATGTGGAGGTGGGGGGATGGATATGATGCGACCTAATATTGAGTTGGAGATTGATGAGTTGGTGCTGCATGGGTTTGGGGCGATCGATCGTGACCAAATTGGGTTGGCGGTGCAGCAGGAGTTGTCGCGGTTGTTGGCGGATGGTGGTGTGCCTGGGGCGTTAGGGCAGGGTGGGGAGGTGTCACGATTGGATGGTGGGATGTTTAATGTGACTGCGGGTGCTAAGGCGGAGGTGGTGGGAACTCAGATTGCGCAATCTATCTATGGGGGGTTCGGGTCATGAGTGGAAAGTCGGCTACGACGGTGAAGACTGAGACTAAGCCCCAGGTGCTTGGTGGTGATAGTTCGCATCTTTTACAGAATAAGCCTGAGTTGGGTAATTCGGTGGGGTTGATGGGGGAGCGGGGGGATTTAAGCCCGCCAGCTACTGAAATATCTGGGCTGTCTGAGCAGAGTAGTTTTGCACCGGTTTTACATGAATTGATTCAGCCTAAGCTGATGGTTGGCGCACCTAATGATAAGTATGAACAGGAAGCCGATCGGGTGGCAGATCAAGTTGTGCAAATGTCTGATTCGCAGTCTTCTATGGAATCTCCGGGTCGGCGATCTAACTTGCCTTTAAATATTCAGAGGCTAAATCGTTCTGAGGTTGAGCCTTTGCATCGACAGGTGATGGATGAGACAAAAAAGAAAAAGAAGGAGGAAGATAATACTGCCAAAACTTTGCAAGCAAAGGAACAGGGAGGGCAAACGCCTGAAGTCACATCAGGATTGGAAGTTCACTTGCGGGGCAGCCAGGGGAAGGGGCAGCCACTGCCAAAAGAGACTCGATCGTTTATGGAGTCGCAGTTTGGCCATGATTTCAGTCAGGTAAGAGTGCATTCAGATAGTCAAGCTGCTGATATGAATCGGGAGTTAAATGCTCAAGCTTTTACTTATCGGCATGATGTATTTTTTGGGACAGGTGGGTATAACCCTGCATCGGTGACAGGAAAGCGATTATTGGCTCATGAGTTAACGCATGTAGTGCAGCAAACAGGAGCTGAAGCTCAGGTAGCTGATGGATCTGTTGTCCAAGCTAAGGGCAAGTTTGGTTCGGCAACACCGCAAACGGCGATGCCCAAGGCAAATTCTCCGGTAGTTACAGATGTCGGTGCAGGCGCTGCGCCAAAGTCTGATACCCCTGCCGCCAAAATTCCTTCTGATAAAAAAGTTGATCCTCAAAAGCCAGTCAAAGAATCTAAAAAGCCTTCTGAAAAATCACCGGCCCCATCGAAAAAAGCTTCATCTTCCCCGATCTCTACCACTGAAACAGCAGAAGCAAAGGGAAAAACTAGTGGGGATAGTTTGTTGATGCCAGACCCCCCACAAACTTTATCAAAGGGGGATCGTAACCGCATTGCTCAGGTGCAAGAAAATGCCGCCGAAGCAGCCAAGGTGCAATCGACCCTTCCTGATGCCTCATCTAATGTTACGGAAGCAAGGGGCGCGGTAACAGAACCTCCGGCAGAAACTCAAGCAAGAGCTGGGGGAGAAGTAGTTGCTGAGCTTATTCAGAAAGAACCACCTAGCCCAGAGATCGAAGAACTATGCAAAAAAATTCGTAAGGCTATTCATGATAAACGACCACCAGATGAAGATGAATTAGTTAAAACTGACCCCACGGCTGTAGGCAAACAAGCTGGTTCTCAGCTTGATGGCTCTATCAAAAATAATACTAAGCAAGTACAGGATAATTACGATCAACTGCAAAAGCCTCCTGAGGGAGAACCAAAACAAAAACCGCAAGAAATTGTTGCTCCGCCCCAGTCTGTTGATACGCCGCCTCCAGGCGCTCAAGCTGCTGTGCCGAATGTGGTGCCAGCTAAGGATGTTTCTCTAGATGCAGATGTAGAGGCTGGAGAGCAACGGATTCAAGATTCAGGGATGAATTCGGAAGCTGCTAAGTTAGTTCAAACTGGTCCAGTGGCTGAAGCCCGTGCAGCTCAAGGTGAACTAGCAGCTACAGCAGAGAGGGATCCGATCGAGGTGATGGCTGAGCAACAAGTAGCTCTGGATAAAGCTGGATCTGATATGTTGGCACTACAACAGTCGGCTATGATGTCGCTGGCAGAAGGAAGGGCTACAACTGTAGATGGAGTTGCAAATAAGCAGCAGGGGATGGTCGAGTCTGAAGAACAAACTCGTACAAGAGTGGGCAATGAAGCCAAAAATATCTTTGAAACTGCTCAAAAGAAAGTAAATGAGCAAATTCAACCCTTATCTGAAGCGGGAATGAAGAAGTGGGATGCAGGGATCGATGTTGCTTCAAGAAAGTTTAAACAAAGACTTCAAAAAGTGGAAGGTTGGATTAATGAACGTCATTCAGGTACTGGGGGATCTATTCTTGGTGTTTGGGATGATCTAACAGGTTTACCTGGTTGGGTAGAGGAGGAGTACACAGTTGCAGAAACTGAATTTGGAGATGATGTCTGCATACTTATTCGTGAGATTTCTAGTGATGTCAACAATGTAATTGCTATTTCCGAGAAAGTCATTGATGATGCCCGTAAAAAAATTGATAAACTCTTTGCAGATCTGCCGGAAAGCTTAAAAGCATGGGCAGAAGGTGAACAAGTTAAGTTCGCAGCTCAACTTGATGGTTTGCATGATCAAGTAACAAAGACTCGTGATGATTTTAATAAAAATTTAGTTGACAAGGCCGCCACTTCTGTGCAAGAAGCAAGAGCACAAATCCATGCTTTACGAGAAAAAGCCAAGGGATTAATTGGTAGATTAAGTGATGCAATTAATGCATTTTTAGATGATCCTATTCGGGCAATTATTAATGGATTATTGCAGTTGGTCAATATTTCACCTACTTCCTTTTGGGCACTGATTGCGAAGATTGAACAGGTTATTGCTGATATTGTCGATGACCCTATAAAATTTGCCAATAATTTGATGGCGGCGATCGGTCAAGGATTTAAACAGTTCTTCGCTAATATTGGAGAACATTTACTTCAGGGCTTGCTTGATTGGCTACTGTCTGGGTTGAAATCTGTTGGTGTAAATCTTCCCAAGGACTTATCGCTGAAAAGTGTGATCACTTTTTTCCTAGAATTAATGGGAATTACCTGGGCAAGGATCCGTCAGTTGCTTGCCAAACGTATTGGGGAAAAGAATGTCGCTCTATTAGAAAGGGCTTTCTCGATCGTTGCTGATTTAATTACGTTGGGACCAGAAGGTATCTTTGAGTTACTTAAAGATAAGTTAGATCCCGACAAGATCATGAAACAATTAATGGATGCGGCGATCAGTTTTTTGGTTGATGCACTTATCAAACAAGTGACAGTTCGGATTCTGTTACTCTTCAACCCTGTGGGAGCAATTGCTCAAGCTGTTGAAGCAGTTTATCGGGTTCTTAGTTGGGTTTTTAATAATGCTGCTCGTATTTTTAGTCTGATCGAAACTGTAGTGAATGGCATTGCGAATGTCATTGCTGGTAATATTGATGGCATGGCTAATGCAGTTGAAACTGCTCTTGTTCAATTGATTTCACCAGTAATTGATTTCCTAGCAGATTATATGAGTTTGGGGGGACTTCCTGATCAAATTGCTAATGTGATTAAAGGATTCCAGGGTTGGGTGGAAGGAATTTTGGATACGATAATTGGTTGGCTAGCTGAACAAGGTAAGAAATTATTTGGGATCGGTGGTGAGGATGGTCAAGATAAAAAAGATGGTAAATACGATGGGCAAATTGGTAAAGAAGTTACCTTTACTGCGGGTAAAGAATCTCATCGACTCTGGATTGTCCAAAAGGGTAGTGATACTGTTGTGATGATGGCTAGTGAAGAAAAGTCAGTTACAGAGCAACTAAATAATTTTAAGACTATAATAAGCAGACCGGAATATGAAGGTAAAAAAGAAGAGATTATTAAGTTGATTAGTCAGGCGGAATCGTTACTTGGTGAATTAGATATTAAAGCAGAACAACTTTCTATAGACTCAAAAAAATCTGATGCAGAGCCTGAGAAGATCGTTGCTGAAGATAATGTCGTTGAAGGTGTTGAAGACAGTCTTTCTTTAAGCTTAAAGTTAATTATGGAAAAGATTTATGTAGAGTTGGGATTTAAAGAGCGCTTTAAATCGGAATTTGAAAAAATGGATGTTTTAGCCGCTGAACATTCATTGAGAACACTGGAGAAAGATAAGAATATACAAAAAGCTAAAAATTGGCAAGAAGTTAGGTCTTGGCTGTTAATAAATGGACTTATCTTTACTGAGCCGTTAACTAGAAACCCTAGATTTGTTAAGGAGAGAACAAATCCTAAAGCAACATCCGCTGCTGAAGATGCAATCAAAGATGCTAATAGTGACAAAAAAGCAGACGAATTAGTTGAAAAGAATCGTTCAAATGTGAATGCTGGAGTAGAACCTTTTGCCACAGCAAAATCTATTTTACAAGAATATGCATTTTCAGAAAGTATTAGCCCATTTCTAACCTTAAAAAAAGCATATATTGCAAAACTCAATGAAGTTCCTTTAGATATTGCTGAAATGTTAAATCAGTTGAGATCAATGCAGGGGGTTAGTGGTATTGAATCTTTAACAGGTACAATTGAAAGTGTAAAAGTTAAACCTCGATATAAATGGGGAGCAATTTTCCAAGTTGAACGTGCTTTAGCATATTATCAACAAGGACTACTAAAAGCTATTGAATTTAAATTTGTTAATAAAAATACAGGAGAGACTTCTAGATTTGACTTGGTGATTAAAGATCCATCAAACAGAGTAACAGATGATGGCTCCTCCGTTGAAGTCATTGTCGAGGTAAAGAATTGGACTGGATTTAGTAGTCTAGATCCGATCACTCAAGTAGAGCGCTTAGGTGATTTTATCGCACAACTTGAGAAATACCAAGCAACCGGAAAGATTGTCATGGTAGATTGGAAGGGTGAAGTTCCATTTATGATACAGGAAGCTGTCCAAAAACGTGGTATTAAGATCAATGGAGGACTTTAGTATGTATGATGATTTTTCAGACCAAAGTATTGTTGCTCGTTTATTCTATCCGCAAGAATTCATGGATGGCAATTTTAGTGTTCTTTTTGATAAACTGACTCAATTTGGGGTTTATTGCCTAGATCCATTGACGAAAGAAGCTATTTTACCTACAACTTACCACAAAAAAAATCCTACCGAGTATTTATACTCTCTTTCTATCAACTCCCATTTAGTCATCATGATTATAATGAAGACCCACAATATTCTGCATTTTAGAATAGGTTTGGATTACAGAGAAAATAATGATAATGAAGATTCAATCAAGAGGCTTAGTCAATTAGTCTCTGAATTGTTTGAATCATTTAATTTCTCTTTTGCTCATATTAATTTAGGTGGAGATTCTCCAGTTGGATATTCTGATTACATAGAAAATCTGACCATCAGATGGATTTTTTGGCAGAATTATTTTGGCAAAACATATATTGAAAAATACGGAAAATGTTTTTTATCTAAAGCTCCAGGGTGGGGCACAGTTGAAATGTCTAATGGCACAATACAATACTCGACAACTTCTGATCCACGATTACCACCAACTAGTGATATGACAAGTAGAATCAAGTCATATTTCGGATCTGTAAATGAGATTGAGATTTATTCTCCAGAGTATAGTGATTTGGATTTGTGATATCAAGCAAATTATCAAGCCTCACTTTATCAATCTTTTTGATATACTTATATATTTTTATATAGTCAAAACTTGAAGGGCAACCTAATGGACTCATCATCATTATCTCATCTCTGGTTTGACAACGATCGAACACACTTTTTTCTTGTCCCCAAAGATAAAGAATTGCCCACTGGTGACTTTATCCTACGACGTGGAATAAGTCACCAAATTCAAGTGGATGAGGTTGATATACAGCCTTATGCAGTCACAAAAGAAGCTGCTCGTACATGGCTTGACTCTCAGGCTGAACATGTAATGGAAGAAGTCAAGGATTCTGCCGTGGATTTCCTTGAACGTTTTCGATCGAACTCACCATCAGACTCATCTCCCCCTGACCCGGCAACTCTAGAAGAACTCGCTACTGGCATCGAAACATTAGCGGCAGCACTTGCTGAAAAGTTACGCAGCAAAGCAAGGACTGATACATCACCGGGAAGTAAAACTGCTCCTCATTCAGACTTATGTTAACGCAATGTTATCTGTTAGTATAAATAGAGAATGTAATATTGAAACTCTAAAAAAATACAACCAGGTTTTTAGATGAGTAATCGATCGCCCGCCACCATCACAACCAAAGAAAAATCATCAATGCCAATGCGCTCATCCTTGATCCAGCGCCAATGTGCTTGCGGTAATTCTGCCGGGATGGCGGGTGAATGCAGCGATTGTCAAAAGAAATCTTTGGTACAACGCAAGTCGATCGATCGAGATAACACTTCAGAAGAACCACCGATCGCCCATGAGTTTCCCATTCAAACCAAGCTGACAGTAGGCAAACCGGGAGATATTTATGAGCAAGAAGCCGATCGAGTTGCTGATCGAGTGATGCAAATGCCAGCAACTTCTATTCAACGCCAGACGGATCTTGAAGAAGTGGAGGGAATAGTTCGGAGGAAGATACTTACTAAGCGAGCTACTCCTTTAGTTCAACGGCAAATTTCGCCTAAAATAGCTGAAACGGATGTTATTCAGACGAAAGCGACAAACAATCAAACATTTGCTTCAGCTTCAACCCAATCATCTTCTGAAGTACCTTCCAGTGTTCATGAAGCATTATCTTCACCTGGAAAACCCCTTGACCCAATAACTCGCGCCTTCATGGAGCCACGCTTCGGTCACGACTTTTCCATAGTGCGGGTACATTCTGGCGCAGTTGCTGAGCGGTCATCAAAAGATATAGATGCCCATGCCTATACGGTGGGATACAACATGGTGTTCGGGTCGGGTCAGTTTGTGCCGGGTACACCTGAGGGGCGTTGGCTGATTGCCCACGAACTCACTCATGTGATCCAGCAGGAAGCGTTGCCGACTATGGTCGCACAGCGACAAACCTCACCAATAGATGATGCCGATGACATGATGGAGCGCAAATACGCGGATGACAACGTGGCTCCGAAGGCTAAGTCTTGTGGTCGCCCCTCGCATTGTCCGATTGGATTCTGCCAAACCTACCGTAGTGAGAAACTGGCCAAATACTATCTATCGTCCAGAGGTCCATGGGTACTCGCTCGAATTGCCGACGTGGTTGACAGTCGAGTGGTGCCGTTCTGGAATGATTACCTTTCGGGTGGATCGGCTCCAAAAAACATAACCATCGACTTTGCCAAGGACTTCACAAATTCTCGAACCACAAAGAAAACAACGGATTTTCTTACTGATGAATTGAAGAAGAGACTTTCCGCTACACCACCAGCGATAACATCTAAGGCATCCATCGACATTTCCACCCTCATCCCACAAGCAATTGCAGAGCTTGACGATCCAGTCAGCGCAAAACGTATGAACTTCAGCTTCCCGAGAGACATTCCTGGCAATCTCGCTGGTGACATCGGCAAGGATCAGACCGCATGTCAGACGGGTGCCAAACCTTCACCTTTTAATGATGAACGCCGTGCAAGTGGCACAGTAGAGTTAGTAAGAAAGTCTAGTTCAGATATTGTGGTGACACCCTCAATCACCTACGCTGTCAAGGATACGGTTGATTTGTGTCCCGGTGATTGTGGCTCATTTCTTGAATCTCTCGCTACAGTTACGCTGTCGCAGTTCGAGGCAACTGGCATTGCGGGTGATGTACCGTTTACGGTGGAATTTCCGGCACCGTTGACCGGAGCATTTACCATCTCTGGTCCACTGCCTACTATTGTTCCTATCTTACCGTCTACATTACCGGTGTCAGAACCCAAAAAGCCATTAAAATAAGGTAGTTACCACATCCTGAATTGTCTTCAAAGGCAACACTACTCGCCTATAAAATAGGCATTGCAAACATATTAAATGACTCCACCTCTGATCGAAATAGTTAGGAAGAGGAATTAACTTAATAAATGACTAAAATGCCCAATCAGTTAGAATAAAAAAGTCGAAAATATGTTAACTAATCAAACTTACTAAGTATTAGTATCAACAGCACATTATCAAAAGGTATTCAATTATGTCATTCATCATCTTAGTCTTCATCGCCGCCTACATCATGGGATTTCTCACCTACGAAATCGCCAAAATGGTCAACCCACCCCAAGTCTCCACCGACCTACGCCAACAACTCGAAACCGCTGGACTAATCGACAAAACCACCAAACAACTCGACCTCAAAGCCCTCGCCACCGCCACCCAAGCCGCCACCGTCCTCAAAGAAATCCGATCGGCAGGCTTCATCAAAGCAGGCGAAATCGACACCGAACAACTCACCGCCGCCCTCAATCAGCCCACCCCAGTGGCACCACCACAACCCACCGTAGCCTAAAGCTGGAAGATCCCCTATTCAATAAGGCACAGCCAATTAGAGAGGCGATCGATTAGAATAATAAATGTTCACTCGATCGCCTAATCAACTTGGAAAAATGATTCAAGAAATTTCCATTCCTAACATTCTCTACGAAAAGGCTTCAAGTCTGGCTAAGGAAATGCAGATGTCCCAATCTGATCTGTTCTCTCTAGCCCTTGAAGACTACCTAAACCGACATCATAGTCAAAAAATGCTTCAGAGCATCAATGATGCCTATGCAGATGGGTTAGATAAAAATGAACAGGCCATACTAGATGGAATGCAGCGACACCAAAGACAATTGGTAAAAGACGAATGATTTGCCAAGGAGATATCTATTGGATCGACTTAGGGCAACCGATCGGTTCGGAACCAGCCTACATTCACCCCTATGTCGTCATCCAAAACGACGTGATGAATCGTTCTTTGATTGGAACCGCAATTGTTTGTACTTTAACCACCAATCTGCGTCGTGCCAAAGCACCTGGCAATGTACTACTTGATGTTGGCGAAGCAGATTTGCCCGAACAAAGTGTCGTGAATGTATCTCAAATCTTTACAGTTGACAAAGCATTGCTTACTGAAAAAATTGGCTGCCTCGATCTACAGCGCGTTCAACAAATTTTGGCGGGCTTGGCATTAATAACGGCACCAGCGATGCTCGATTAATGCGGTATCAGACTATAAATCCCAACCAAATTCCCGCTTCAAACTATCCTTCAGCCACATAAAAAAGCGCTGACAAGGCTCAATAAACAACACCATCACCAACTTGCCTAAAATATTTTGCGGAGTCGGTTCATCAACCTCCAACTCTTGGCGCAGCTTCAGCCCCTGATTAAAACAAATTAACCATAGCCCCACTAACAAACCAATAATCGTCAAGCCAATCAACAGCAGCAAGCGGGCAACTTGGCCAAAAATCTGCTTCGTTTTCCACCAAGCTATTCGATAGACCTTACCAGTTTCCTTATCACCAAGATTCTGAAAGACCTCAGCCTTTTGGCACTTTAGGGTCATCCACCAGTTAGCGATCGGGTTTTGCTTCACCATCGGTGCCGAGCCAGAGGGTTGGTGCTGAATTGCAGTCATAGCTACCTCATAAATTAAGAATAAATCAGGCGATTAAGTACAAATACACAAAATGTAAACACTATGTCGCATTCTATACCTTTGACTTAAAATATTTGACTTAAATAAATGACATTACACCATTCATTATAAATATGTCATTATTATCACTCAGGTTTTGCCAAAAATTAATCAATTCAACCAGCTAAGTGTAGTATTGTAACATATCCTAACAAAACGGTTACAAAGCAAGCAAGAGATGGACTACAAGTGTATGTTATGTACTTAGATAGGATATTAACTGAGTAGCAAAGGAGTTAGCATGACCACCTTTCCGCAGTCTCCTCTACTAACCAAAGGGACAATTTTGGCGATCGACTCCACCTCTAAACGCTTAGAAAGCGTGGTGAGTTTTCAATACAACCCCGAAACCCTCTCCCGAGCGCTACAAATTCAAGCGATCGAGAGTGACGGAGCAGCGCGGTCTGAGGCTTTGCGGCTCAAAGGCGCACCAGTAGAAACCATCCAACTAGAAGCCCAATTTGATGCGATCGATCGGTTAGAACAAGGCGATCCCACCGCTGCGCTTTTTGGCATATACCCCCAACTAGCTGCCCTAGAAACCCTAATCTACCCGGAAAGCAAACACATCAAAGAAAACATGCAGAAGGCTGCCAAAGGCGAAATGGAAATTATTCCACTAGCCGCCCCAATTACGCTGCTTGTCTGGGGAATCAAGCGAATTTTACCCGTGCGTATTACAAGTTTTAGTATTACCGAAGAAGCCTACGATGCTAGCCTTAATCCTATTCGGGCGAAAGTCTCTTTAAGCTTACGGGTCTTAACTTACGATGACCTCCCCTGGGATAGCTTTGGTTCTCAGCTTTTCTTTTCTCACCATGTGCAAAAAGAATATCTCGCTAAAGCAGGTCTTATTGGCGGACTTGTTACCACTAGCGTAAACATCCCAGTTAGTTTAGCAGCTACTTTTAGTGCTGGCATTGGATTTTAAATAAAATTATTTACAGCAACTAGTTTAGTTTAATTAAATATTTAATGAATTTACTATGTTTGAACATACTAGTCGTTACTACTCAATTGCCACCGCCGAATTCAGCGCCACCGATGGGCGCAAAATTGCCTACGTGCGCCGCCGCTTTTTGCCCCAAGGCGATCGACTACCAGTA
>JANOXZ010000529.1:0-15698 GCA_031418695.1 Synechococcales cyanobacterium VAR_35_metabat_10 | reverse complement strand
CGGGGCACCCATCACTGATTCCACTGGCACATCACAGAACTCGGAAAGTTTTTCGCGGATATCTTGGGGCACGTTTTCGTGAGAGCGGCAGATTAAGATATCGGGTTGAATGCCGATCGATCTTAGTTCTTTAACGGAGTGCTGGGTGGGCTTAGTTTTTAGTTCACCGGCGGAGGGGATCCAGGGGATCAGGGTGACATGCATGTACACCACGTTACTGCGACCGACGGTTTTACGAAATTGGCGGATGGCTTCTAAGAAAGGCAAAGATTCGATATCACCCACGGTGCCGCCAATCTCGGTGATTACTACGTCTGGGTTGGTGTTTTGGGCAACTCGTTCGATGCGTTGTTTGATTTCGTTGGTGATATGGGGGATCACTTGTACGGTGCCGCCATTGTATTCACCGCGTCGTTCGCGGTTGATTACTGATTGGTAGATGGCTCCGGTGGTGACGCTGTTGAGCCGCGACATGGAGGTGTCGGTGAAGCGTTCGTAATGTCCTAGGTCTAAGTCGGTTTCTGCACCGTCTTTGGTCACGAATACTTCCCCATGCTGGAAGGGACTCATGGTGCCGGGATCGACGTTGATGTAAGGGTCAAGCTTCAAGATGGATACTGAGTAGTTCCGGGATTTCAATAGCCGCCCTAAGCTAGCGGCGACGATCCCTTTACCGATACTCGAAACTACCCCACCGGTAACGAAGACGAACTTAGTCATGACTCTGGAACTTGAAATAAGACCCGTTCATTTTGCCACAGATCGCCACAAACCAACCGATCTCATCGATCGTCTTACTTGCACTGAAGAGGGTTGGCAGCGTCCGTACTCAATCGGGTTCATTTCTATCAACCCCTGGACTGAGAGTCTAATCTCAAACGAAATAGTGCGGGTTTCGGAGGTGATGCATCAACGACAGAACCCGCATCCCAGCAGATAAATTGGGCTTTTCAGACATCCTCTGAATCCTTACCTAATTATTTAAATGAGGATCTAGAAAATGACCAGATATTCCTCTTGTTATTCCACTTTCCCCTTTATTCCTTAGATAGATCACTTTACCTTTTAATGCTCCTTTTTTATCTAATCCTCGAATAATTCTAGTTAAATCATGCCCAATATATTCAATTACTATAAATATCAAATCACAATTTTCAATCGTTTGTCTAACAGATTTTTCGTTAGAAGCTCTTTCACTCGTAGGTGGTATTTCCCTGAATTCTCTAATACTGTAAACCGCAGATAATTCTTCAATTGTTTTTCTTCTAATTGAAGCTTCGCCCCCTACTATAACTACACTTAATGATGACAAATCAATTGCTTTGTTCTTGTGAAGGCTAATAGCTAAATCCACTAGATGAAATCTAGGATAATTATTTATACATTCAAGATACCATATATTTTCTTCTTCTAAATCCAAGATCTTTAACTGTAAATCATCTCGATCACTTTCTAATACTAAATTAATCTCTTTTAATCTTGTTGATCTATCTACAATAGATTTTGTAAATTCTTCATGTAACTCTTCCATTATATAAGTTTCTTCCTTTGCTGTCTCCAAAGCAATTTTCAACTCAATTGCATTATCCGGAGTAGATGCTAATTGCTCCTTCAATTGATCAGTTTCTTTGGTTGAGCGGTCTAGCTTTGCAAGCAAAGCTTCAATCTTAATTTCAAAATCTTGCTTTTGTTTTTTAGAATCAGCAAGTTTTTGATTGGTTTGGCTAAGATCTTCCTGTAAATTAAAAAGATCATCATTAATCTTTTGCTGTTGATTATCTTGTATACACTTCTCTTGCTGAAGTTGAGAGATATCATTTTCTTTCTGCTCCAACTGTTCTATCGTAAGTAATTTACTTGTACGATATGTATCAAGTTCTTTTTGTCGAACTACTAATGTCTTCTCTGTATTTTGCAATCTACTCGATTGTTGAAATTGAAAATCTACAAGCTGCTCAATATCAGCATTGAGTTGTAGTGTGCGTTTTTGAAAGCTTTGCCTGGATTTTTCTAAGTCACTACGATACTTTTCTTGTTGACTAATTAGATTTCTTTGTTTAGTAACAAGGTTGGAATTTCGGTTGATTACTTCATAAAGCTGCTCTTCTAATCGTTGTTTTTCAGTATGTTTTTTGTAAAGTAGAAATTCGATAGCCAACCAAACAAGAAGTCCTATACTGATAAACACACCAGTTTTCAATGCATAGTAACCATGAGTCCCCTTTGTACTCCAGATATTTGCTATCCAACTTGTATAGTCCGAGACAAAAGTTGGTGGAACACCTCTGACATAATAAACCCTCCCAATTACTTTACCTGTATTGTTTTTCGCAGTAAAATCTGGCTTTTTAGCTCTAGAGTCTTTATAAGTATTTTCAGTTAGTAAAGGTAGTGGAGTTCTTAATAAATCATAAGAGTTACCTGGCAAGTCATCAACAGAAAAACTTTTTTTCCAGTCTCTTCTTCCATTAGAAGCAAAGATTATTCTTTGTTTTTGACATAGTGAATTTACTTCTTTACAATCCGTGACAATAAGACCAAACAAACCATAGTTACTATCAAGTGTTCTTTGTAACTCTCGATATTTTTTACTAGCTAAAACAGGTGATAACTTAGCTGGCAGAGTATGAGAAAGAATGTTGAAGTCAACTGTTTGAACTCGATAGATAGTTTCATTCCAATACTGATCATAGTCTTTCCAATTAGCAATCACAGAAAGCCCGGATACCATTGAAAGCATGAACACAAGTCTACCTAGCACTTTCGGGCTTTTCATGATAAGTCCATTGATATTTAAAATTGATTATAAAAAGATGAATTATTCTTTCTACAAATCTCACTACAGTGTTCCCTAAAATTGTTCTAATATTGCTTTCCTACAAATACCAGTATTTTGGCTGTTGGTAACAGTTCTATTTTCCTTGAAATGCCTCTACATTACTGATCAAACTTTGTTATAATGATCTATTATAATATTTTATGACCTATGCCAACTAAAAGTTATTCGATTAGCCCCGCCAAAATTGGCAGCCAAGACGGTTTTCGGCTCCCCAAAGCCTTTTCTCATGACTATCCCCATCTAGTCACAGCAAAAGGGCACATTGAAATGATCGATGACAACACCTTTTTGGTGCATCTTGACCCGAATCAAGACATCGAAGATGATCAGGACGATGATGAAAGCTTGATGATGAAACTTTTTCTGGATTCCTTACTGAAATTTGCGATCGCCAAACCAGACTCTCTCACCCCTTACACTCAACAGATGGCCAATGAAATGGACGAATTGCTGGCTGGCGTTGTGTTGGATGAAGATGAATGAATTCATTCGATGCTCATGGCTGGACAATTCTCTTCTACACTGACTTTCAGCTTCAGTGGGAAGACTTAACAGCCAAAGTCATAAAACTAAAATCTCGGCTAGATCCCCAAGATTTTGTTACCCATCCTGATGTCAAATTGCTGAAGGCGATCGATTCTGGCATCAGAGATAAAATCTCTACAGATCCTTTTGCTAGTCATTTTTCTCTGCGTAAGCCTCTCAACAAATATGGTCGTCTCAAGAAAATGGGACTGCCACAGCGCTATCGACTTTTTTTTAGAGCCTTCGCCGACCAACGAGTAATCATTATTTTGTGGCTGGGTTTTCCGCGCAAAGAAGGAGATAGCCGCGACTGCTACCAAGTTTTTTCACGGATGGTGGCCAATGGTAAATTACCTGATTCCTATGAGTTACTAATGGCTGAATTAGAAGATGAACAACCTCCTGAAGATGATTTGGAACAAGAAGATATCGCTATAGCTGATTTATTCGCTATTTTGCCGAAGGATGACGAATAGCTTTTCTATTTATTTGCCACTTGGATTACTCCGCAACGGAGCATCGTGACTCCAAACTCCCACCGCCATCAAACGAGCATAGGCTTGAGCGCGGACAAACTGTCGCTCATACTGCGGCAACACATATTGAGTAGCAGCTAGCCCTTGACCTTCCCGGATTAGCTGCTCATTCACTAAAGTATTATTGTGCCAGAGATATCCATACCGATAGCTGGTAGCCACCTTTGGCTCTACTGGTTCTAGCTCCAGCGTAAACTTGCGATCGGCCTCTTGAATAATTGCTTCTAAGCGGTCTTTGGCCGCTGGCCCCCAGGGTTTTTGATTGAAATTTGGGGCACTCACCCCTACCAACCGCACTTTTTGTAATTGACCAGCCAAAGTCAGCTCAACAGCACTGCCACTAATGGCGCGATCGACTGTCACCATTTGCCTGGAAGCAGCCGGTACTTGGCAGGCCACCAACAGCCACAATAAGGCCACCCACAAAACAATAATCTTCATTTTGCTAATCTTCATCCAGTGGCAAAGCATATTTCACTTTGCCTTTGGCAAAATAGCGACCAAACTGCTGCTCATATACCTCATCTTCATCCTGGGTTTCCACCACCAAATCAGATTGGGCATAGCTGACACAGAGCAACGCATATCCTTTTTGGCGTAGTCCCGGCGATAAACCCATGGCATCGGGCTGACTAAGTTCACCCGATTTCACCCGCACCGCGCAAGCAGTACAGGCACCTTGGCGACAGGCAAAAGGAAGTTCGGCACCTTGGTTTTCGGCGGTTTGCAAGATATATCGATCGGATCTAGCCTGGATTTTGTATTCCTTGTGGCGCTGTCGATCGATAATCGTAACTTGATAAGTTTGGGCGCTGGGGGCGGTCATAGGTGTTTCACAAAAATCCTGTGCTTATCTTAGTAGATTAGGCGCGACTATCCCAGGCCGCAGCGGCTGCTTGCAAAGCCTGATCAACCGTCTGTTCGCCCGCCATCGCAGCTTGGAGAGATTCGTAGATGGCTTTTTTCAGAACGTTGATATCTTTGATGGGGGGAATGAGAACTTCGGCTCGATCGAGCTGGCTGGCGCTGATGATTTTGCCTTGAGCTAGGGGTTCGGTGGAAGCTTTCATCGCAGTTTTGTAATCTGCCACGGCTTTGGTTTGGGAAGGCAAGGTATCCGAAGAATTAGCAAAGGCTAATTGATTGACGGCGTTGGTCACAAACAGAGCAAATTTAACAGCAGCAGCAGATTTCTTGCTGCTGGCGGGAATGACTAGGTTCATGACGGCGGCGCTAATTTTGTTCGTTTGGCCGCTGATTTGGGGGGCGATCGCCGATACTTTGGCAATAGTGGGGGCATTTTTGGCAATGTCGTTGATGGTGGGTGCCCCGGCAAACAGCATGGCTACTTCTCCCGATTGGTAGAGCTGATTGCCGTGCTTATGGCCTTGAGTCAAGACTTCTTTGGGTAACAAGCCTTGCTTATACAGGTCTACCCAGTACTGAAAGGCCGCTTTGCCCAAAGGGCTATTGAAGCCTGCTTTCCCAGCAGGATTAACCAGTTCTACACCCATTTGCACCAGAGATTCCAATACATCATTGGCATCTTCGGCCAGTAGAGTTGCGAAGAAGGCATACTTGCCAGTTTTTTCTTTGATTTGCTTGGCCGCTACTGCCAGTTCTTGATAGGTTTTAGGTGGTTTGGCAATTCCGGCTTTTTTGAACAGCTCTTGGTTATAAATAGTGATGTTGGTGGTGATATACCAAGGTAATCCAAAGATTTTATTATTGAGACTATTCGCTCTTAGCATCCCTGGTAGATAAGACTTTTCTGCTCCAGCCAAGGTCTTTTCATCTAGTTCTAACCAAGCATTCTTCGCAGCTAACTGAGAGGCAAAATCTGGGTTGAGGTTGACTACATCTGGGGCATTTTTGGCCTGCATCGCGGCCAGGATTTTGCTTTCCATGCCTGCCCAGGGCACATCGACCCAGTTGACTTTAATGCCGGGGTTGGCTTGCTCGAACTGCCCGATCGCGTCATTAAAATATTTGGTGAATTTGGGTTGCAGTTGCATTGTCCAAAATTCGATCTCGTTACTACCAGCAGGTTCTCCACTGTTCGATTCGGCTGCTTTGCCATCTTTATTTTTTTTGCCACCCAAACAACTGACGAGCAGCGTCGAAAGCGCTCCCAGTCCAGAGTAGATAAAAAAGTGTCGCCGAGTTTTCATATGATATTGCCGTAACGCGATTCAGCGCCTATTTTGCCATGGATTTGACTCGATTGGCTATTTTTTATGGCAAAACAGCAATTCCAAATTTTGGCAAAGTTACCGTTGTGCCAAATATGCTCTCCAGCCACCTAAATGAGAGATTTCTGGGGCATCGGCAATAGCATAAGGTTCACAGATAAAGCCCTGGACTGTGGTTTCGTCTGCGATTAACAAGGTACCAATACCCAGTGGTGCTGGAATTTGAGTGATGAATTGACCAAAGCCAGCGATGCTAATTTGCCAAATTTCTAATTCGATCGAGTATCCCCCAGTCACTTGGCGAATCAGTCCCGGTTTGGGGATCTTACCAGCTAAGGCATACAGGCGATAACAGGGAGCTGTTAGACACGATCGAACCAGAGTAGCTCCCAGATCAGTGAGCTGATGATTGAGAGGTTGACCAGTAAGATGTGCTCCTACTACCGCGATATTTGTTTGATTAGCCATTGAATTGATCTTAGAATAGTGATAATTTTTAGAGGCTAAATATGACTGGAGTTAGTAGTTGTAATTAAAAATTTAAACAGTTTCAGATGAGTTTGTAAACTATGATACAGGGTGAAAAAAAATACCCTGCATTTTCTAGAATGAATAGACTTGAGTTATGAGGCTTTAATGATCGAATCATTGTACAAAGTATCTACTTTGATTGGCTGAGTCACAACTTTAAACGTTTCCGCAGCTTTGGCAGTTAATTCTAAATTACCAATCAAACTCTTTGGATCGCTCTTATTGAAAGCTGTGGCTTTATTATCTGCTAAATCAAATAATTTGACTCCTGTTAGCTGCTCTTTTACTTCCTCCGCCTTTACGCCCATTTTTTCACCAGAAATCTTCAAAGCTTCTGGATCACCAGCCTTAACTAGCTTCACTGCCTTGTCCACCGCTTTGAAATAAGCCAACAGATCTTTTTGACGAGTTTGGATTAGCTTCTCTCGCACAACAATTACATCTGCAATTAGGTTGGTATCCTTAGTAGAGAAAACGATATTACCATCACCCGACTTAGCACTTTTAGTAAGGAACGGTTCATAAGTAGCTGCCAAATCTACTTGTTTTGCCCCAAAAGCATTAGCGGCTGCACCAGCTTCCATATCTTTAACATTCAAATCAGCCTCAGTCAAACCAGCCTGTTTTAAATATGCTTGGAGCAATACCTTTTCAAACAAGAGATTTTCTCGGGCAATAGTTTTACCTTTAGCATCTTTGGGTGTGGCAATACCTCGACCAAGAATGCCATCCGCACCATTGGAATAGTCTACCAAATAAACTATTTTCAAGGATGGGTCTTTCGCGGCTGTTTGAATAGCATCACCAGATGTAATCCAGGCAATATCCACTTTGCCCGCTAGTAGCGCGGTGATGGATTCACTGGAGTTTTGAAAAAACTGTTCTTTGATTTTTAGTCCAGCTTGCTCAAAAAACCCTTTTTTCACGGCTACAAAATGTCCAGAATATCCTACCCAGTTATAAGCCGCAGATACTAACTCTTGAGAAGTAGGGGCGGGTGGGGTAGTGACCTCAACAATTGGTTTGGTGTTTGGTTGTTGGGTACAGGCAATAGTCAGAAAAAGTGCGATAACAGCAAGTGAGATCCAGCGTAGCCAAGAAGATATTTTCAGCATAGGTAACGTTAAAGCTTATGGTGTAATTTATAGACCTGGCAGGAGGCATTCAATCTGAAGTTAATAAAGAATTGCCTTATTGCTAATGACGTACTTGATCAGCCCAAGGAGTAAGCATTTTTGACAGCCATTTTAGAGCATAGTCTAGCACTAAACCGATCGCCCCAATCAAGGCAATGCAAAATAGTACTTTGTCGGTTTGCAAAAAGCGTTGAGCTTGAATAATTTTAAACCCCAGACCATTTTGGGCCGCCAGTAATTCGGCAATGACCACAAAGTTCCAAGCCCCAGAAATATTCACCCGCAGAGTATCTAGCACACTGGGGAAAGTAGCAGGGACAATTACTTTCCACAACACATCCCAGCGACTAGCACCCATAGTATATGCCACATTGATCATTTCATTGGGAATAAACTTAACGGCATCAGCCACCATAATTACGTTGTAAAGCACTACACCCAAAGTAATGATCAAAATTTTGGATGGTTCATCTAAGCCCACCCAGATAATAATCAGGGGGACAAATCCGGTAATGGGCATGTAGCGCACGGTGCCCACCAACGGAGAAAACAAGCTGTCCATACTATAAAAAGTACCCATTGCTAAGCCTAGTGGCACTCCAATTAATGCCGCAAATACAAAACCTGCCAAAACCCGGGCACAACTGGCTAGCACATCGCCCCACAGGTTGTTTTCGGCAAACATGGTAATCCCTGCACTAATTACGGCTAGGGGCGTGGGGAGAAAGGTTGGGGGGACGAGTTGTAGGGTACTAATAATTGTCCAGATAGTCAGCGGCACTAACAACGACATTGCTACCAATAGTAAGGATAGCTGTTTGGGAAACCCTTGCCGAATGCTCCAGAATGTTGACGTTGGTAAGTAGCTGTATTGGCGGTTAATTGGTTCGACTGGGGCAGTAGAAATAGATTCGATCACTTAGTTTAACTCCGCTGAGGTGAAAATTTTGAATAATTTCTCGAGAAATAAAATTTTGTTGTCTTAACAACTTATCAGGCAAACTCTTGATCGGTATATTGCCATTATTGAACTTGACCTGGATCCGAACATTATGCTCATCCTGAACCTTTACCGGCGATTTCTTGCGGACAGCCCGGTTTCCGTCGTCGATCGAGGTATTCACCGAGGATTTCTAGATAGCGCTGTTTGCCAAAAGTTTTGTAATGTCCAGGATAAACCATATCTATTGGCAATTTTTGCAGTCGTTCATAGGTGTTAATGTAGTCTGAAATATTACTACAATGTAGTTCGTCCAGTAATTCTCCATCGTAAATCACATCCCCAGAAAACAACGCTTGCGATCGCTTATCATATAAGGCAATGCAACCTGCCGAATGCCCTGGTAAATGCAGGACTTCTAAAGCTCGATCGCCCAGATCTAACACATCCCCTTCTTGCAAAATCTGAGTTGGTTCGGAGGCATTAAAGGTATATTCTTCAACGGTAAAGCCACTGTGGGGGAAACATTCAAAATGCTCTAGATCCACCCAGCCCGGTTGAGAGCAAAGAGCCTCGTGAGCATCGCCCTCTCTTAAAGCCTGTGCTTCTGCGGCGTGGATTGCTCGTTCCTCAAACTCATGGATGCCTCCAGCATGGTCAAAGTGGATGTGAGAGGCGATGGCTAGCAGTGGTTTATCAATTAACCCTGCAATATGTTGGCGTAGACTAGCAACGCCTAAGCCAGTGTCAATCAGCAAATCTTGATCTCGCCCTTTAATCAGCCATAAATTGGCGCGGTTATACCAGTAATAATGGGGTTCGGTAATTAAATACAGTCCCTCATCAATCCGCTGAGTGGTAAACCAGCTATCACAGACTTTTTTATTAGTCATAGAATTTAATGATGCTGACGCATCATGTTAATCACTTGACGTTTGATATCTACAAACTTTGGAGAGAGCTTGATATCTAGTTCGCGGTGTTCGGGCAAATGAATAGGAATCTCGCCTTTCACTTGACCAAGCCCCAACACATAAATCCGTTGGGCAAGATAGATTGCTTCTTCCACATCATGGGTAATCATCAGCACGGTTACATGGGTCTTTTCCCATAGTTCTAGCAAGAACTCCTGCATCTGCTCCTTAGTTTGGGCATCTAGGGCACCAAAGGGTTCATCCATTAACAACACTGCCGGTTCGTTGGCTAAAGCACGGGCGATCGCTACTCGCTGTTTCATGCCACCCGATAATTGTTTAGGATAGTTATTGGCAAAGTTTTCTAGCCCGACTACATTCAAAAAATAATTTACTTGATCTTTTTGATCGGCTTTGCTCATCCCCTGAAACTGTAAGCCAAAGGCCACATTCTGAGCCACCGTTAGCCAAGGGTATAGGGTGTAGCCCTGGAAGACCATACCCCGATCGGATCCAGGCCGCCCAGTAACAGATTGACCATCGACTAACACTTCGCCAGTAGAAGGCGGTAAAAGTCCGGCAATAATATTTAGCAATGTAGATTTGCCGCAACCAGAGGTACCTACCAGACAAATAAATTCACGAGGAAATATTTTGATATTGATGTTTTGCAGGACTGTTAAAAGCTGTTTGCCTTTGCCAGTATAGACTTTAGAGATATTTTCTACCTCTAATTTTGGGGAACGGTTCTGAGATACCTGATGTGCCCCGGAAGGAGACTGAAATCCATTCTGATCGATGGCATAGTCTTGCATAAGTGTTGTGGGTTTATGAACCAATCGCTACCTGAGATGTATTTGGTGATACAGAACGGTGCGACATTTACTATTAATTGCAGATCCAGTTGAAACTGTTGACAGGCATAGATCTAGATTAGAATTCTACCGAGTGATTTGTCTAAAACGAAAGACTATAATGTTAAAGATTAGCATATTTTAGAATATCTATTAAGATGCCAGTTCTAAACCCAGTTCAAAATAAGGTCTGTCTAAAACAAAGTATATCGAGCCGGTAAGCAGAAACCGCAGAGACTTTTGGCTTAAAACTTCAGCCTTCTCACTTCTTTTAACTCTATCGAGCCGTAAATCAGCCAAATCGCGCGATTTGCAGTTGGATTGTTACTGAAAAGCAATATTTACTTCGATCTCCGTGATATTCTCGATAGTGCCATTTCAGAGCAGATGTATAGGAATTGATCAATGCTTCTAGCCAAATTCAAGAATATTATGGCCATCGTCTATGTGTTTGCGGCCTATGCTGTGGGCATTGCGATGCTTTTGCAGCAGTCTTGGTTACTGAATATTTTGGGCGTGGTTTCTATCACCCATAGCTTGGTGATTTCTACCGCTTTGATCCATGAGTTTATCCATGGCAATATCTTTAAGTCTCGCCAGCTCAATGTTTTTTGGGGCGAGGTGATGACTCATCTAAATGGAGCCTGCTATGCCCCATGGGAGAATTTGGTAGAACATCATTTCAATCACCATTTACACCATGTAGATGTGGTGCGGTTTGATGTGGTGCAGTATTTGAACCAAGAGATTAATTTTTTGCAGCGATCGATTTATGTAGTTCTAGAATGGCTATATTTCCCAGCATTAGATTTTGAAATGCGTTGGCGAATTATTTTTGATCCTGTCATGGATACCAAGAAACGGTCTTTGTTAGGACGTACTATCTTCTGGGCTATTCTGCGGACTCTTGGTTTTGGAATGTTGGGTTGGATCTCAGTGAAAGCTCTACTGCTCTATTTTCTGGCCTATATCTCTTTTGTAAATGTGAACCGCTTTGTTGATGCCTTTCACCATACCTATGAGTACACGGTTTCTGGTGAGGACTTTCCTCAACTTGATCGGGTTTATGAACAAACAAATACTTTCTCTAATTTAGTGTCGGTGCAATATCCTTGGCTCAATCTACTGTTCCTCAATTTTGGCTATCACAATGCTCATCATCACAATATGAGCTGTCCTTGGCATGATTTACCCGAATTACATCACAAGCTCTATGGCAAAACTCAGCAATGCTTGCTGCCACTGCCTTTACTAATTAGTAACTATCATCGTTTTCGGCTACGCCGGTTGTTCTCTGGACAAGGGACAATAAATGCTGAAGGGGGGCAGCTATTAGATTCTTTCACTGGTGGTGTGGCGGTTTCTTTGTTAACTCCCCCCTAATTTTCACCCCAAACCGCTTTGCCTTATGGAATTAACACGGTGAGCCTGTTTACCCATGTGTTTTTGGTGATGTTGCCAGTACGGTTAGGGGCGATCGCCAGCGTCATTAATAGTGCCCAAGCAGCGGAGTTAGATTGGCAGATTACAGCTATCCGGCTTTAGGTGCCACCTCTTGCATCGCTGTACCGATTTGACAAAGTAATGATTCTTGCCAAGCAGCAGCAATCAAGGTCAAGCCTGTGGGTAAACCGTTTTGCTGAAAGCCATTGGGAATCGAAATTGCCGATAGATCCAACAGATTTACAAAATTAGTGTATAGTCCCAAATTGCTATTGAGTTGTAGTGGTGATGCTTGTACCTCAGCGATCGAATAAATAGTCCCGGTAGTCGGCACAGCCAAAATATCCATTTTTTGCCACTGTTGCTCCGTCTCCCTTTGCAACTCAGCTAGCCGATAGATAGCTTGGAATACTGATACCGCATCGTATTTGTCACCACCTTGAACAATTCTATAAACCGTAGGATCAACTTCGGGAAACTGGTCTGGTGGATGGGTTGATAAAAAATCTTGCAAAATCGCTAATCTTTCAGCCACCCAGGGGCCACCGTAGAGCATTTGGGCTGTGTCGGCGAAGGGCTGGAAATCGATCGGGATTATTTGATATCCCAAGGTAGCTAATCGCTCTAGGCCATCATGATAAAGACTTTCAGCATCCTGGTTGCCAAAGAATTCGAGATGTTGCTCCGTCGGAACCCCAATTCTCAGATTTTGTGCAGCTATCTGTGGATTAGTATTCGGCACCCGTGAGAAAGGATCAGCGGCATCATAGCCTCCAGCTACTTCTAGCACTGTTGCAGCATCACTACAGTTCAAAGCAAAAATCGAAACACAGTCTAATGTGCGTACGGCTGGCACTAAGCCGTGGGTACTGATGTGACCTTTGGTAGGCTTGAGTCCTACAATATTAGTGAAGGCGGCGGGGACACGCCCAGAACCGGCGGTGTCGGTGCCTAAAGAAAAACTGACCATTCCCGTTGCTACCGCTACGCCGGAGCCAGAGCTAGAGCCACCAGGAATGTATTTATCATCATAGGGGTTCCGACAGATGCCATAGGGCGATCGAGTGCCCACCAAGCCGGTAGCAAATTGATCCATATTAGTTTTGCCGATCGGGATGGCTCCGGCGGCGATTAGCTTTTCAATTACAGTCGCCGATCGGTCTGGAGTATAAGCAAAGGCCGGACAGCCAGCAGTCGTAGGAATCCCTGCCCAATCTAGATTATCTTTAATTGCAAAGGGAATGCCCCACAGTGGTAAATCTGATTGATCGCTAATTAATGCCAAAGAATCAGCCAAGGGTGCCAAATAAATCCAAACAGCCGGATCATTGTATGTGGTGATGTGGGCATAGATAGACTGGAGCACTTGGCTGGGGGTAGTTTCGCCTGTTTGATATTGGTATCGCAGATGATTAATTGCTAAACTTTGGTCTATTTGCATCATAGAATTATATTGTTGTTTTACTCGATTTAATGAATGCTTTTAATTATCTGGCAAGAGCATATCAACTTTTACCAACAAAAATTAAGATTTGGCATTATTGGGACAGTAAATCACTGGGTTGTTGTTACCATGGAAGCACAAAGATACAATACAATAATTGAGGTGAGCGATATGCGCCCGATGATTTGGCACCCATAAGAAAAGGACAAGAATGTTAATCAGTATCTTGACAGTATTAACCATGCTCCTTACTTCGGATTAATGCTAGGCTTTCTAGGCATCTTTTGTCTATTTACCCTCGTGGTTTTGCTCGGAATTTTTTAGTTGTAAGAAACCTGGGAAAATCTTATGATTACAGTTGGTGAATATCTATTTCAGCGATTGGAAAGTCTTGGTGTAAATCATATTTTTGGTGTGCCTGGAGACTATGTGCTGGGTTTAATGGATGTATTGAACAAAACACCGATTGAATTAGTCTGTAATTGTAATGAACTCAATGCCGGGTATGCTGCCGATGCTTATGCCCGGCTGCGGGGAATTGGTGCTGTTTGTGTAACCTATGGCGTAGGCGGTTTTAGCTTGCTCAATGCTGTGGTAGGTGCCTATGCCGAAAGAGTGCCGCTGGTGGTAATTAGTGGTGCCCCAAATAGTTCGGTCAGACAGGGTGGTTTACTATTGCATCATACAACTGGAGACTACAATCTTCAGTTTTCGATTATGGAGAAGGCGACGGTTGCGGCGGTAATTCTCTCGGATGCTAATCAAGCTGCTTATCAGATCGATCGAGTTCTAGCTGATTGCCTCCATTATAAACGGCCAGTATATATTGAAATTCCAGTTGATTTAGTCGATCAACCTTGTATTCCTCCCCAAACTCATCCGCTGGTTGTAGCTAGATTAACTAACCCCGATGTGTTGCAGGAAGCTGTCGCTGAAGCAGTAGAGCTATTAGCTAAATCTAAGTCTCCGGTGATTTTAGCTGGCGTTGAGTTTCATCGCTTTGATTTAGAAAATAAGTTAGTAAAGTTATTGGAAACTACGGGGTATCCGATCGCCACAACGATGCTGGGAAAATCTTGTGTTTCTGAAATGCACCCGCAATTTATTGGTAATTATATTGGGGCTTTGAGTCGAGAATATGTAAGGGAGCGAATAGAAGACGCTGACTGCTTACTGTGCTTAGGTGCGATTATGTCAGATATGAATTTGGGTGCATATACAGCCAAGTTAGATGACAATAAAATTATCAATGCTAATTCGGAAAAAGTTAAGATTAAGCATCACTTTTATCAACCTGTTTATTTAGGTGATTTTATCGATGGGTTGATCAATAATCTGGAGCATCGAGCAGCGGAAACATTGAATATTAAGCCAAGTTCGGTTTCTTTATCGCAAATGTTTACGCCACAATCTGAGGCTAAGCTGACTAATGCCCGGTTTTATGAACGGGTGAATCATTTCCTGGAAGATGAGTCGATCGTTATTTCGGATACTGGCGATGCTATCGTGGCGACGATGGATTTGTTGATGCGGGAAAAAAACAACTTTATTGGACAGGCTTTTTATCTGTCGATCGGCTATTCCATCCCGGCTTGTTTGGGGGCAGCAATGGCCGAGCCTCACCGCCGTCCGATCGTTTTTGTGGGGGACGGGGCATTTCAGATGACGGCACAAGAGTTATCGACGATTATTCGCCATAAACTCAATCCGATTATTTTCTTGATTAACAATGATGGTTATACGATCGAGCGGGTGATTAGAGATGGGTCATATAATGATCTTCAACCGTGGAAATATCATCAACTTCCCCAGGTATTTGGAGAAAGTTGGAGTTGTGAAGTAAAGACGGAAGGGGAATTGGAGGTGGCATTGGTAAAGGCTAAAGCGAACATTGAATGTGTCTCTTTTATTGAAATTCATCTCGATCGATTGGACTGTTCACAAGGATTAACGCGGTTGGGTCAAGCCCTGAATCAGGCGGGTGGTGCGTAAGAAGGGCACCAGCTAAATCATGAATAATCAAGAAGTAGTAAATAAATTCTGATCCCAACAATCTCTATCTTTAGTTATGGATCTATTTTTCTGCCCGGAAAAGCCGCTGCTTCTGAGACTTTTTGCCTCTCAAAAACTGGCGCAGAGACTCTAAATAAATTTACTTTAGGAGCTAATGTTGATTTGCAATAGTATCAATCTTCCTATGAATCACTGCCCGTTCGCTCATTTTGAAAAAGGGTGAAGTAATTAAGTCTTACGGGGCTTGAGATGTAGGTGATAAATAGATTCTGGCAATTTCAGCATAGAAAGTATCTGTCGGTGGAGGGTGGAAAGATTCGTGACAGAGATA
>JANOXZ010000528.1:0-17416 GCA_031418695.1 Synechococcales cyanobacterium VAR_35_metabat_10 | reverse complement strand
GGCAAAATCAGCACGAGATATGTCTTTGTCTATATCAGCAATGCCACAGCGATATTTATCATTAATAGATTTTAGAATCTGAATATTGCTATCCGAAACTGCTAAAACTCCTGCTTTTTCGCTTTTAATTGCATCATAATTGCTGTCAGAAGCATCTAGGAGAACGTTATTGGCGTTCGATTGAGCAAGAGCTGAGTTATTGTTTGCAACAATAACAATACTCAGCAATATCCAAGAGAATAACCCAGCTCTGAATCTTGGAATACACCTTATTATCAATTCTAATACATGTTTCATTTGTCTTTATGAATCCTTCTTTAAATGGAAGTAGAGTAATTTGCAGATTTGCGCACATTTTTTGGTGTTCTTTACTCAATCTAGAGAGCATGAACTTTGGCAATGCCTAAACCGGTGACAAAACCACCCATCCCGAAAAACATCATTCCCATCAGCGCTACGCAGGTAGCTGTCAAAACAGGTCGGTTTTTCTTTTCTAAAATAGTGTCTCCATAACTCCACAAAATCCAGGCACAGGCCACACTCAAAGGGAGTGTAAACAAAACGCTGAATTCGTGATATTCCATAAACACATACTGCACCAGCGGCGAGTTGGTTTTGAGCCAAGCTCTGGCACCACCATAGCTGGCATCTGCTCGGTAGCGCATGTAAGCAAAGTTACCACTGGCAATACCGAGAAAGGTAATTATGCTCGACCAAAAAGCTAGAGTCCTTACTGGGGGCAACACTTTGGCAGAGCCGCGCAGTAGGGGGAAAGCCAAATGTCCGGTGTAAGCAACTACGATCGTAGTTAACATCGAAGCGCTGCCGTGGAGAAAACCGATCGATCTTTGCCATGGGCTAGGGTGAATAAGGTTTACAAGGGGCAAAAACATAAACATGCCTGCCGAAAGAATTGCTAGACCGTAAACGCTGACGGTAGCTATGTCTAATTGCCGAGGGAAGTTTTCTTCAGCTATCGGTTTAAATTCAGAGTCAGTAACTTGCATGGAAATAAAGTGAGTAGTGATTAATGAAAATTCTTTGATTTCATAGTGATTACACTTTTAACATCATTAGCAAATTATTGCAAGTATTTTAGCTGGCTTTTTGTCGGAGCTGATCACGAGCCTCTAAGATTAAAACACGGCGATGTTCTAACTGCTCCGTTTGTCGATCAACTACGGCCTGCCAAATATCTGGCCACTGTTCAATAATAATTTGGGTAATGCGATCGACCCTTAAGCCTTTGGTGGTAGGACGCTTACCTTTTGAGAATGAATTGTGATTCATCTTAAATCTCCTTAGATAGTATGCACAAAAACTTTTTTACGAGAACGTCTCTGCCTAGTGAAGATCGGTTGTGGTACAAAGTCCCGACAATTTATGGCTTCTTCTGAACAAGCTAAATCTGGATGAACAGTGCACTTTAAATAGCGACTATCAGTAAAATACTGACATTTGCTACAGGGTACACTGTGCAGCTTGCCTACATAGCGCCAGCCTTTGGTGCAGCTTAATAAAATAGTGGCAAAAGTGCCGATCGACAAACTCCAGGCAATTAATAAACAAATTAAGGTCATCGTCTTGCCTCCGAAGGTTGAGGTAATAGACAAGGCAAACTCTGAGGCGTGATCTGTCGCCAAAAGTCTCGCACTTTTATTCCCAATGTCTCAGCGTGCTGATGATGGAAAAAGTGACCGCCAGTGGGCTGGTGCCAAAACTGATCCCCATTCTTGAGATAGTGCAACCATTCCGAAAAAATGCTGCCCATTAGTACTGGATCATCTATTGCCCCGCAGACTAATAAAGGTTGAACGATAGTGCCTTGCACCGAAAGATCATCTTTTTTTAGAAGTGAGGTATTAGAGGGTGCTTCTAATAAATCGCGGTCTAGTCTTGCGGCTAAGTGCTGAACATAGCGCGGACAAGAAATACCCGAAACCCAGCCTGCTACTAACTGCAACACCACGTCTCGCCGACAACAAATCGTTGCTAACTGCTGGTAGTAATAGTTCTGCCAGGTAATACTGGGCTGAGCCGCCACGCTAATTAGCACTACTGAAGCTACTCTGCCAGGGTAACAGCGAGCATAATTAAGTGCCAGAGCTCCACCCAAACCGTGACCAATAATATGTAGGGGTCGATCGCTGGTTTGGACAAATTCATGAAGCAAGCTCAAGGCGGTCTTTAATGAACTTGGCTCATCAGAGGTCTGAGAGTATTCCCAATATTTCAGTGGAAATTCTTGATCCAAAATGCCCAAAATCCGGCGGTGAAAGCACTGAAAGCTAGGGCTGGTGCTAATCCACAAAAACTGTCGATCGCACAATGCCTGGGAAGAAGATTCACAAATCATAAAGATAACGGGTATTAAGGATAAAACTTGAATAACTGGTTATGCGCTGCCAGACTGCAATGCTAGCTGTGGTCTAACAGAGCTATCTTGAAGCTTATTGCTAATCTCTAGCATCAAAGGATTAAGGGAATCCTAACATCTTATTGATAAGAACTTGCATTAAGATCTCAATCTTAGATAGTTTTTTGCTATTAATTCAGTAATCTTTTCGTGATTTTGCTGATATATAAAAGAGATTATCCTATAGGCCAACAGGTAGTATTAGCGTTTGTAATCCTTGCTGAAAGAGCTTCACATGGATTAACAACTTTTTTCTAACTTTTGAAGATTTCGTGATTTGGTATACAAAAAATCTTGTCTGCTACCCAGAACAAAAAAACAAACAAGTATTATTCTCAACTAACTGTGGTAGCATTTGACACAAGGTCAAAGACCAAAATTTACAAAAACTGTCAATAATTTCTAGCATGTTCAAGTCAATGTCTGCTCTAATCGTTACCGCAAGCTGCACTGCGGCGATTTTGTTTCTGGGGATGGCTGGTCGATCGCCTGCGGCGCAAGCGAAGCTATCGCCTGCCGGAGAAGCCCGATCCAATTTAGAGGTGTCAGCAACCACCCCTATAATTACCTCAACGCTTCTTTTTCCCAATTCAGATACAACTCAATCACCTGCTAATATTGCGCAAACCCCCGCTGGGTCTGCCGATAGTAAACCAGCAGAAGCCAAGCCAGAGGAGAAACCAGAGGAAAAGAAATCCGAAGTGCCTGCTACTGGTAATCAGTTTTCTTTGACAACCAAGCTTCAAGGTCAGGTAATTTTTGGCCTCACTAGCGGATTATCTGGCGATATTAGTAGAAACGCTGCTCTTGGCCAGCGGACTCGCTTAGAGCTAGTCACTGGTTTAGGTAGCGGGACATTAACTACTCGCTTACAAATTGATGGCATGGGCACTCCTAACTCTACGGTGCCCGCTGGCCTAATTGATACTCCAGAAGGAGGCTCTTCTTTTGGTGTTACTTCGCCCAGCAGCCAAGTAAACCTGGACTTATTAAAGTATGAGTTGCCGATCGGAACTAATACTCAGCTTGTAGTAGCTGCTAATGCTGCTGGGGCAGACGATTTTACTGATTCTATTAATCCTTACTTTGATGGAGATGGTGCCAGCGGATCTATTTCACGCTTTGGCAACCGGCCATCTATTTATTATTTAGTATCTGGAGCGGGCGCTGGTATTCGACACAAGTTTAGCCCTACAGTTGAGGGTAGCTTAGGGTATTTAACTAACAACGCTGGTAATCCTGCTGTCGGTAGTGGCTTGGGTGGAGGTAACTATGGAGCGATTGCCCAAATTACTTTAAATCCCAATGAAAATACTAAGTTAGGACTAACTTATGTGAATGCTCGTGGTACAACCCCCGGTACTGGCAGCACCAATGCAAATCCAGGTGGCTCTAACAGCATGTTTGGAGTACAGGGATCTTTCAAAGTAAGCCCCAAGCTAGCCTTGGGAGGCTGGGTTGGCTACAACAAAAACAGTGATGTAGCCGGAGACCGAGATATTTTAAATTGGGCTGTCACCGCAGCTTTTCCTGATTTGGGTGCGCCCGGAAACTTGGGTGGACTACTGGTTGGGCAAGAGCCTCGGGTCACAGGAGCAACGGGTACGGCTTTAGCCGATACAGGTTCTTCTCTACACTTGGAAGGATTTTATCAAGTCAAGCTAAATGAAAATCTTAGCATCACCCCTGGTTTAATCTATCTCACAGCGCCCGATCATAATAGTGCCAATGGCGGAGCCTTAATTGGCACAGTCAGAACTACCTTTAGTTTTTAATGAGGTCTTTATGTCTAATTTGATTACAGCCGTCGTGCAAGATAAACAGGTGATCCACACCGCAGCAGGAGCCAGATTAAATTTGACTTTCAGCACTGTTGATGGACATCAAGTGGTAATTCGGGCACCAGTCAATAACCACTATTTAATGAGCATTGAACTGCTTGATCGAGTTTCTTTCCGACGAGATCTGCGCGGCTGTCATCATCTACAGTATCAAAACCGCTGGCTAATTTCATTGCTGAAATCTGTTTTTGGACGTAGGCAACTTCACTCTCATAAATCACTAAGTAAATTTATATGAAAAGACTATACAAAAGAATAATATACGCATTATTGGCTTTGCTATTTGGTTTTATTGTTGCCTGTAATAATCCTACCGCCGAAAAAGCTCCTGAAAAGCCAGCGGCTGAAAGTAATGTATCAGTAGACAAAAAAACAGATAAACCAGTTGCGGAAGCCAGTCCTTCTGCTCACAGCGGCCATAGTATGGGTAAAAAAATTAATATCAACAATGCTATTCTTTCGGAGTTAGACAAGCTTGAAGGCAAGCTAGGTATTCCAGCACTCTCCAATAAAATTCAATCGAGTCGGCCATATACTAAGCCCGAAGATTTGGTGAGCAAAAAGGTGATTGACCAATCACAGTTTGATCAAATTAAAGACATGGTGACGATCGAAGAGGTCAAATTAGTTGGTGAAGCCAAAGATATTGATTACATGATCAAGCTAGGTCTAATGAAGGGACATTTGTTAGTTGCCAAAGAATTGATCGATTTGAAGAAAATAGATCAAGCTGAACCGCATATTGGCCACCCAGTAGAAGAGATTTATGCTGACGTGGAAGAACAATTAAATGAACGTAAAGTAAAAGAATTTAAAACTCCGTTGATTGCTTTACATGACCAAGTCAAAGCTGGCGGCAAAGATCTGGCTAAACTAGGTGATGACTTTAAGACTTCGATGAAGTCGATTGAAGATGCTATTGCTGGCTTGCCAGCTACGCAAAGAACTTCTCCTAAATTTGCTTTGCAAGTAATTGCTGGTTTATTAGACAGTGCTAATTCTGAATATACTGCGGCAATTGCCAATGGCAAAATTGCTCAAGCAGTAGAGTATCAAGATTCACGGGGTTTTGTGGTGTATAGTCAAGAGCTATTTAAAGCCATTCAGCCAGAGCTGACCAAAACCAATGCATCTGTTGCTACCAGTATTGCCAAATCTTTAACTGATGTCGCTAAGGCTTGGCCAGCACCGATTCCTCCGGCAGCACCCGTGTTGCCCACCAGTGAGGTTTCTAAATTGGTGAAGTCGATCGAAAGCGAATCTGCTAAGATTACCCAACCCACCTAGTCGATGTTCTAATCCTCGTAACCAATGAAAGATCTAAATTCTGAAACCACGATCGACACTTTGCGCACCATTATGGAGTTTGAGTTGGCCGGAGTAGTCCGCTATACCCATTATTCTTTAATGGTGACGGGGCCTAATCGGATTCCGATCGTGGAATTTTTTAAAGCTCAGGCGATCGAGTCACTGACTCATGCTCAACAAGTTGGTGAAATCCTTACTGGTTTGGAAGGCCACCCATCCCTTAGCATCGCTCCGATGGAGGAAACCTATAAACATACTGTCAAAGACATTTTGGAAGAAAGCCTTTCTCACGAAAAGAAGGCTTTAGTTCTCTATAAGCAATTACTAGATATTGTGGAAGATTCTAGTGTGTACTTAGAAGAGTTCGCCAGAACCATGATTGGTACTGAAGAGTTACATAATATTGAAATCAAAAAAATGCTTAGGGACTTTAGTTAAATAACTATGTTGCAAAAATTAGAGGGAAATTTTTTACGGTGGCAGAAATCCAAGTCTGGCAAACTACACAGCATTCAGATTCAGACTAGTGAAACCATTCAGCTAGTACATGTCGGCAAAAATCTGCGAGGATTGCTGCATGAGTTACTCACCCCTAACGTTTCTATTTCGTTACAGGTCAAAGTAAAAAAAGGGCGGATGACTGCTAAATTTATGGTCTTGATGCCCCACTGCGATCTCGTGATTGAGCGAGAAATGATTCCTAAGCCAATCGAAATTAAAGTTTGTACCAGTAAACATTGCTGCAAAAATGGCAGCAAAGATATTTGTAAATCTTTAGAGCAAATAGGATCGGACAGCAATATTGGTGTTCAAATCAGTAAAGTTGGCTGTATGGGCAACTGCAAAAATGCCCCAGCAATCAAAATTGATGGTCAAAAGTATCACAATCTCTCCTCAGCATCAGCAGTTACCTTAGTTAAAAAAATGTGGTGCAAACTCCATCCTCGATCATCTAAGAAAGAAACAGCACTTGTGACTAGTTCCTCTTAAATTATGTCTAACGATGCAGCTTCAAATTCATGGTCAAGGCGGCAGATATTGCAGTGGGGAGGTGCGGCTGGGCTGAGCTTGGCCGCCAGTGCTGTAGCCATCCAGGCATTGAATCGCCAGTCGGTGATTGCTCCACCGCCAATGCGAGATATGGATGCGGAGAGTCCTGGGTTTTTACCTGTAAAGTTTTTGCGTAGCTTTGACTACGGCAAAGTGGTTAAAGAGAATGGTCGCACAGTCAGAGAGTTTACTCTCAATGCTAAAACGACTCCAGTACAGCTTGACAAAGCAAACAGTTTCATTACTTGGAATCTTAATGGTCAGGTGCCTGCACCAACTCTGCGCGCCAAGCAGGGCGATCGAATTCGGATTGTGTTTTACAACCAAGCTGGACACGCTCACTCCCTGCATTTTCATGGCACTCACCCATCAAATATGGATGGTATTAAGCCCGTCAAACAAAGCAAGGTATTCATCTATGAATTTGATGCTGAACCTTATGGTGTGCATCCTTATCACTGTCATATCGAACCAGTAACTCGTCATATCGGCAAAGGGCTGTATGGAATGTTAATTGTCGATCCACCTCAGCCACGACCCCCTGCTGATGAAATGGTGCTAATTATGGGAGCCTATGATCTGGATGAAAATCGACAAAATGAACTGTACGCTTTTAATGGCTTGCCTCATTATTATATGCACCATCCCATTCCCATTAGAAAAAACCGACTGGTGCGACTATATGTCCAAAATATGATTGAGTTTGATGCCGCAGCTTCTTTTCATCTACATGCCAACATGTTCCAGGTATATCCTACCGGGCGCACGATTCAGCCTGCCTATGAAACTGATGTAATTACCATGGGGCCAGCCGAGCGACATATTTTAGAGTTTAGCTATAAATACCCCGGCCAGTATATGTTTCATCCCCATCAAGACTATATGGCCTCTGCTGGTTGTATGGGAATATTTGATGTGGTTTCTTAGCTGGCTTTTTTTCTTTTTCTGTTTGATAATTGTGTTTACACCTAACGACTTAATACTATGGACTTGATCTCCGCCTTACCCACATTTATCCTGACTCTGCGCGAAGGAGTTGAGGCCGCTTTAGTAGTGGGAATTGTCATGGCCTATTTGAAAAAATCGGGTCAGTCTTATTTAAAATCTTGTGTGTATTGGGCGATCGGGGTAGGTATCGCCCTCAGTGCCATTACTGGTGTAGCATTTCAGTGGGTGATTCAGAATTTGGGCGCAGCCAATCAGCAGTATGCTAGTTCGATCGAACCAGCGATCGAAGGTTTTTTTGGCTTGTTGGCAATAATCATGTTGAGTTGGATGCTAATTTGGATGACAAAGCACGCCAAAACCCTCAAGCAAGAAGTAGAAGGAGCAGTCGATAATGCTGTTCATGCTCAAGCCAAAAATGGCTGGCGAATCTTTGGGTTAGTTTTTTTTGCCATCATGCGAGAAGGGTTTGAAACTGTTCTATTTATTGCTTCTAAGCTACAGCAAGGGGTTTTTCCAGCATTAGGGGCAGTTGGTGGTGTTGTAGCGGCAACTATTATTGGCATGTTAATGTTTAAGTGGGGCGTGCGGTTGAATATTCGCAGGTTCTTTGCGATTATGGGTGTTTTGCTACTTTTAATTATTGGTGGTTTAGTTGTAACTTCCTTCGCCAGATTTGATCAGGCTGTGGGGGCACTGGCTAGCTCTAGCCGCGAGTCACAGAGTATGTGTTTTTTCTATGAACGTTTTGCCAAACCGGCTGATAAAGATTGTATCTTGGGGCCAATGGTATGGAACTTGAGTAAGATCATGCCAGAAGAAGCATTTCCCGGTGTAGTTTTTAACACTTTGTTTGGCTACGTTCAGCGACTATATTTTGTGCAGGCGATCGGCTATATTTTCTTTCTAATGACGATCGGCAGCTTATATTTGCAGCCTACCTGGCTAAAGAACATAATTCCCATCAGCAAAAGGTCTTTAAAAGGTGGTTAGTTTGCAAAGACTTGTTTTCTGTCTCTAGAGAGGCTAGACGATCGCTGCTCCTAAGCGATAAGATATCACTACAGTCCTTTTTTGTGGGTACACCCGATGGTTAATACTGTTCCCCAACAGGCCGCTAAACCCGATAGCTGGAATCCACCTTTACCACCTACGGATCTAATCTTTGACGATGGAGAATCTTTGGAAACAAATCAACATCGAGTAGCGATGAATGTGCTGATTCGCTCCTATCAGCAATACCGTGCCGAGCAGACAGACTTTTATGTCGGCGGAAACATGTTCATCTATTACAGCAGTACCCAAGTCAAAAATCGGGACTTTCGTGGACCAGACTTTTTCGTGGTATTGGATGTGGATGGAGAACGCAAGCGTCTGGGATGGGTCGTCTGGGAGGAAGAAGGCCGTTATCCTGATGTGATAGTTGAATTAATGTCACCAAGTACTACCAACGTAGATCTGGGAGTCAAAAAGGATTTGTATGATAAAGTATTCAAAACCCAAGATTACTTTGTCTATAACCCCTTCGATGCTAACTCCCTGTTGGGCTGGCATCGCAATAATACATACCAAACAATTATTCCCAACGAGCGTGGTTGGCTCTGGTGTGAAAAACTTGGGCTATGGCTGGGAACTTGGCATGGGACAATCGATCGAGAAACAATAAGCTGGCTAAGATTTTATGACTCAAATGGAGCATTGGTGTTGCTGCCGGAGGAAGTAGCGCAACAACGAGCTGAATCTGAAGTTCAACGGGCTGAATCTGAAGCTCAACGGGCTGAATCTGAAAGGCTTAGAGCCGAACGATTAGCGGCTCGGCTACGGGAGTTGGGCGAAGATCCTGACTTACTTTGACAGTTCTAGTCGAACTGACGGGCACGATAAATATCAATGTCCCAGCCAAATATGGCTTTGACTGAAGCAATGCTAACCGCCGAGGAAGATCGTAGTTTAGCTATACAGTTCTTCCATTTTCATTGTTTCACCAATTTTTTAAGCTCTTTGATCGATCGAGGAGCTGCATGATTTCTTGTAATTTGTGATGGTAGCGCCTGCCATATTTGCCACAAGAGCGGCATCCCTAGTTCAAAATCTGGCAAAATTTGTAGTTTTTCAAACACTGCTAAAGTCTCTCCCTCTAGAAGCAAACTGCCTTGCTGCATCACCAGTACCCAATCTGCCCATTGATAGACAAAATCTAAATCATGGGTGGCAATTAATAAAGTGGTGCCCGATCGAGCAATATTATCTAACTCCGACAATAAATTCTTAGTCTGCACTGGGTCTAAATAGGCCGTCGGTTCATCTAACAACACCAAATCTGGGCGGAGAGTCATCACACCGGCAATGCTTACCCGCTTTTTTTGCCCTAGGCTCAAGTGATGCAGTGGTCTTCTGGCCAGCTCTGTCAAATTAAAATCGGCTAAAGTCTGTTGTACTCGATCGGCTACTTCTGTAGTAGGTAAATTCTGATTACAAAGTCCATAAGAAATATCTGACTCAACAGTCGGTGCCACCAACTGTTGCTCAGGATCTTGAAACACCAAACCCACCCGCTGCCGCCAGCGATTCAATGTTTGTCGATCGAATTTTAATGGCACACCATCTAATAAAATCACTCCCTGCTGGGGACGACATAAACCATCAGCCAGTAAAAACAGCGTAGATTTACCACAACCGTTTTGACCAATTAAAGCTGTCTTCCGACCGGCTGGTAGTCGGAAGCTAAGATTTTTCACTGCCGCTTGTTCGGCCATGGGGTAGGTATATTCGACCCCTTGCATTTCTAGTAAATAGTTAGACATAAATTCGGTAAAACACTTCACCAATAACTAATAAAACACAGCCCATGATCGACTCTAAACCATAGCGCCAAGAATATTCATAGGGCTGAGACTGCCAAAATCGAAATTCTTGATTAAACCCCCTAGCTTTGATACCCAAAGCAATTTGCTGATAGCGCAACGCAGTACGTTGAATGAGCTGACGAATAAGTAAGCTAACACTGCTGAAGGCCAAGCGGCGGGTGCGGTAACCCCCTCGGGACTGCTGAGCGATCGCAATACTTTGAGCTACCTCGGCTAGCAAAAAAATAAACCGATAACAGAGTAGCAATAGCTCTGTCAAAATTGTGGGTAGGCGGGTTTGCTCTAAAACCACTGCTAATTCGGCAAAAGGCACGGTCAAAATAATAAAAAACAGCACCGCCGTACTTGCTAAAGAACGAGAAAAAATCTCGATGGCCTGTTGGGTGCCGCTCATACTCAAGTAAACTTGACCACCCCATAGCGACCAATTCCATAAGGAATCAACTGGTGTTACTTCTGCGAAATTAAAGACGATCGCCAGTAAGCTGGTCAGTAAAAATGACATTACTCCTAGCACCATACTTAAATAAAATCGCCAGGGAATACCCGCATAAATTACTGTCCATACCAACATCCATAAGCCGATTGCCAACTGGATAAGGGGATGAACAAACATGGCTATTACTAGTAACACCAATGCAAAAAAGAGTTTTTGTTTTGGTGGTAAGGTGCGCAGGCGATTGCCGTAAGCCAACGCATCAAGCTGGGTGTTCACTCTTGTTCAATTTTTGGACTGACCTGCTGCTGAGGAGTTTTCCCCTCTGATCGACCTTTGTAGAGACCGATCGCATAGCCTATTAATCCTGCCCCTAAAGCGGCTTGCGTCGCAAACAATAAACCGGCAATTTCACTACTCGCGGGTTTTATCACAGATTCAAACCAGGGTTTGTAGTCAGGTTTAATTTTGGTAATAGCTTCTTTGCCTTGGTCATCAGCACCACCAAACTTACCGTCTTTAACTATAACTAGTGGAATTAGTGTTAGTGCCACCACTCCACCAATCAGCAACCAGTTTTTTAATTTATTGCTCAATAAGGGTTGGCGATTGGACGAATCAGTAGATTGATCTTTCATAAAACATTGTTCCTAACTGAGACTGATTTTAAAGTATCAAGTTCTTCTGAATTATACTGACGGAGCCAGTTCCACACGAGTACAGTCAATAGACCTTCACTGATGGCTAGTGGCACCTGGGTAACAGCAAAAATACCACCAAACTTCATAAACGAAGCCAATATGCTTGGTAAGGGAAACGCCAAAGAGAGTTGGAGTGCAGTCACTACATAAGTAACCAAATCTCCCAACGCAGCAGCACAAAAAATTGCCACTCCATAACTACCACTAGTTCTCAGCACGATATGATAAATCCAATAAGCGGCAAAAGGACCAGCGACCGCCATGGAAATAGCATTGGCTCCCAGAGTAGTCAACCCGCCATGGGCTAACAGCAGCGCCTGGAATATTAACACCATTGAACCCAATACCGACATGACGCTGGGTCCAAACAACACCGCACCCAATCCAGTACCGGTAGGATGGGAGCAGCTCCCGGTTACAGAGGGAATTTTTAAGGCGGAGAGGACAAAGGCAAAAGCGCCGGATAAAGCTAACAGCAGCTTGAGATCGGGGTTTTCTTTGGTGATTTTGACCAGCGATCGCAGTCCCCAAGCAAAGAAGGGTACAAAGGCTACCCACCAAAACAAAGCCCAGACTGGAGGCAAATAGCCTTCCATGATGTGCATGGCGTGAGCTGGAGCTGCACCACCTAAAACTAGATAAGCACTTAGACCAACAATTGCGAGCAAGCTTAATGCTTTTCGCAATCTATTATTTTTACGCATCCGTACCTCGCAGAAGCAGATTAACTCTCTTTGATCGGGTGTTCTGACTGAAGAAGCCACTGCTCCTATTACAGTTGCGGGACAGTGACGGATTCACACCGTTCTTTCCCCGAGCTGACAAAAGTTGCCAACCCTCACAGCATAGCCGAAATTGAGCAATGTTTGATGACAAAGTATGAATGCTGATTTTGCTGTTTTCTCTGGCTGTTTTTCTTTGAGGGAAACATTTTTTAGCCAGGTATCATAAATACAACAGCAGCAGATTTTCTGGATAACTACAAAACATGCACTTTTTACCCAGATGGTTACAAGTTCTAAACAACTCTACTTTTGCCAGATTATATTTGGCGCAGACTATTAATTTAATAGGAGATGCTTTAACTTGGTTGGGGCTAGCTTTGTTGGCTTTCGAATTGGCTGGAGAGCAATCTGGCATAGTCTTGGCTGGGGCTTTGACTCTTAGAGTTACGGTATTTGTTTTACTGTCGCCGATCGCTGGAGTGTTGGCCGATCGCTATGATCGCAAGCTGATTATGACCTGGACTCATCTGGCACGAATGCTCATAGTCTGCCTCTTTCCGTTCGTTACTCAGGTCTGGCAGATTTATTTAATTGTGCTGACTCTCAATATTTTTTATGCGTTTTTTGCTCCCACCTATACAGCTACTATTCCCCTGGTGACTACCGAGGCCGATCGATCTCAGGCGATCTCTTTAGCCAGTGCTACTTCTCAGTTACTGAATGTAGTGGGGCCTAGCTTAGCGGGCGGCATGGCAGCATTTGTTGGGACCAGACACGTTTTCTTTGTAGATGGTCTCACTTTTTTGTTGGCGGCAATTTTAATTGTCACTTTGCCCAGAAATCTAACAGTGTCCCAAAATTCAGCATTTCCCAAAACAATTCATCAAACCATTGCTGATATTCGGATGGGCACAGTTTGTCTGTTTGCTGATGCTCCGATGCGCTACGCTCTGGCTATGCAACTAATTACGGCGATCGCTGGTGCCGAAGTTTTGGTGAATACGGTTGGTCATCTTCAAGGATCGCTTCATGCTGGCAAGCTAGAGTATGGTTGGGTGATGGCAGCCTTTGGCCTGGGAGCAACAGTGGCGGCGCTAAGCGGGGGGTATCTGAAACAGTGGATTAGTCCCGTGCTACTAATCAGCAGCGGTGCCATGTTGATGACTTTAGCCGTGCTACCGGCAAATTTTGTGAGTTTGGGTGGCTTATTGGTATTGTGGGCGATCGCTGGGGCTGGACAAACCCTGGTAAATGTTATGGTTCAGAATTTAATTGCCGATCGGGTGTCAACCGAAATTCAAGGCCGAGTCTATGGTGCTCATTTTGCCTGGAGCCATTTGTGGTGGGTTTTTGCCTATCCCCTCGCGGGGTGGCTAGGGCAATATCTACCCAGATACAATTTTGGAGTTAGTAGTTTAGTGGGTTTAATTTTGCTGATATCAGTCTGGCTGGCTTTGCGGCCTCAAATGTTTGCTCATGTGCCGCATGGCCAATGGCACGAACATAATCACCGTCATGATGAACACCATACTCATCAGCATTCTCACCACATCGCCAACCAAGATACTCATTGCCATTTACATTTCCATTCTTTGACAGACTTTTAGCATATGATTGCCGTTGTTATACAATGGCAATCATATTCTCACGGTTTGAGCTATGGCATCTGTCCAACGCACATTGCTCTTTTTGTTACCTGGAACCACTCAGAAGTATTTTTGTGGTGGCTTGGTAGCAGAGATGAAAGCCATGAAATTGGCTCAACAGGTTACTGATGCAGCGATCGTCACCTATCGACAACGAGAACCAGACAAGCTATTTTTACCAGATTTGTTGGCGGCGGGGCCGCGATCAAATCAAATTTTTGTAGTGAGCTGGGGCTTTGATGTACCTAAGCTGGTCAAGCAACTACAAGAACATCATGTGATTTACCATGCTCACAGCAGCAACTATGGCTTTCGGTTAAATAGCCGAGTTCCCATTGTGACCGTGAGTCGGAATACTTTGGGGTATTGGGGACAGCAGGCTCCTCATGCGCCGCTGTATTACCTACCCAATGAAATTTCGCCAGAGTTTGTTAATCACCACCAAGACCGAGATATTGATGTGTTGGTACAGGTGCGCAAGACTTCTAGTTATCTGCGAAAGTCACTGATTCCGGCACTGAGTAAGCAATGTAAGCTGCAAGTTCTGGATGGTTTTGTGGAAGACTTAGCTGGCTTGTTTAATCGATCGAAAGTCTATCTCTACGATTCAGCCGAATACTGGGCAATCCAAGGATTAACCGAGGGATTTGGGCTACCGCCCTTGGAAGCGATCGCCTGTGGTTGTCAGGTGTTTTCTAGTGTGAACCACGCTCTCGCTGATTATTTAGATCCTGGCTTTAACTGCCAGAAGATTGCTGTTTACGATACTGGTTATGATGTGCAGCGGATTTTACATAGTTTGACTCAGCAGCCCGTAGCATTACCAGCGGAATTTTTGCATGCTTATCGAGAAGAATCGATCGTCCAACGTTGGCAATCTATTTTGCTGGAAATCAACGACTTTTTTGACTATCAAGAAAAACATGCCTCAGATATCCTACCCCTTACTAGTTGGCGTGTTCAGAATCTATGGTGGCAGTCTAAGCTAGCTAAAATCAAAGGCAAACTCCGTAAATCTTGACTAATTATCTAATCAGAGAAAATGTCCACATCTAAATCGCAAAATATCCAACCCTGAAAAATCAAGATTGGATATTGTAGCTAAACTTCTCCCCTGTTAAATTTCATCTAGTGCAATCATTTGCAATGCGCGGGGCGCACTGGGGTCAAAGCCACCGAAGTCCCAAGAGAGGGGATCTTTAGGATCTACCAGAGTCATTCTACCGGGAGCCAAAGTGAAGTAGACTGCTTTGGCTTTGGGGTTTACCTTACGGCGATATTCCGCCAAAGCCTGACTGGGATGTTGATAGCCCGCCCAGGACTCACTATCTGTCCAGAAGCAGAACACATCTACAAATAGCTTTTCTGCGATCGCCCATTGGTAAGCTACAGCCGCATCAGTAGCACCAAAGTTTTGGTTCGAGGCTTTTTTCATCGCCGAACTAAAGCTATCTTTTGCCGTAATTTTCAGGTCACGGAAATCGTTAGCAAAACCACGAATTACGTAGTTCTTTTCGGCTTTGGCACTAGCAAGAGCCATAGTAGTGGCAATTTCGCAGCAGGTTAAACCAATGCTGGTGTCGCTGTAAGACATTGAACCAGAAACATCAACGGCGTGCAAAAAAGTCTTGCCAGCATGCTTGCCTAAGGTCAGTACCCCAATTTCTGTGTAGACAGCACAGCATCTTAGCCGTTAGAAGATGAGACCTAATGTACGGGAGAAAGGATTTGCACCTCTGTCCTTCAGAATGAACGATAATCCTATACTTAGCGATTGCTGGTTGCAGTTGCTTTGTTTTCTGTCGATGAATATAGAATATGCTCGGCTACTACCCCGAAGCTAATGGGTTGATCAAATCTCTAAACCCAATCCTCTAAAGCATTTGAGAATACGGGGACTCAAAAAAGTTGCGGTCTCCCCCTAACTTCATGGCTAAAATATGGAAATTTGGGGACAAAGGTTACAACCAAGGTTTTAGATCGTTGAGCTGTTTAGATTCATCGACCACTTTTTTATCTAAACTATGATGACTGAGTATTAGACGACTCTGGTAAGGGAATTATCTAATCTTTTTAGTCGGAAAGTTTTAGGACTTTATCGAGAATGGGGCGTTCTTCGCTGGGCAGGTTAAGCCAGAGACGTTGGCGTTTACTGGGGTCATTTTTGTATTCGATTACAAAGTGTAGGCAAAAACCAATCACCGCAGATGCGATCAAATGGCATAATTAGAGTTACCTCAGAGAAAATTAGTTTAAGGATGGAATTAAATGAACACTCAGTTAGTTAATTCAATCGTTCAAATGGTTTAAAACTTACCACCGGCTAAAAGAACTCTAGTGAAGCAGCAGTTATCAAGACCTACTGATTCTGTACCGACTGAAGACAGCATTGAGCTAACACTAGCTGAGCGGCAAGCTTTTTTGCGTAAGCCTCTGGCAGAAAGACGCTCTATTTTGTCTAAACAAGCTGATGAAATGTTGACACATTACCAGTTATCAAATGAATGGCGTGAATTGATGACTGGAGATATTATTTCAGGGCAAGTTCTAAATCACGTTTACCATGGAGAATTCTAATTATTTCCACCTGATCGCCAGTATTTTTGTAGAAAATCAGATATTTATCAAAGTTTTTAACTGGCCAACGTCGCAGACCTTGTAGCATGGAATTAGAGCTTCCATGAGCTACTCCAATGCTAGGATTTCTGGCTAAATCAGCGAAGGTCGATCGCACATCATCGAAAAAACGTAGTGCTATATCAGGATTTGATCTGGTCAAATATAGGACAATATCATCGATGTCAATTGCTGCGAGGGGCGTAACAAGTATTTTGATCGTCATTTGCTTTGCTGGATTTTAGCCATGAGCGCTGCTCTCTTTTCTTCCCACCATTGCTCCGTGGCTTCGATCGACTCACCGCTAGCTAATCCTTGTAGTAGCAGATTATCTAACTGTTCTTTGCTTTTGCGTTCGTTATCTTGACGAATTAGGAATCTAATATATTCACTAGTGGTGCTGTAGCCTCCGGCGGTAACTTGTTCTTCTACAAACAGACGCATTTGTTCTGGCAAGGAGATGTTGATGGTTGTCATGGCTGTGGTGAATTACTTCAGTTCAATTATATATTTTTTGACATTTTTTGGCAATGTTTGTCAAATCATTGAATTTTCAAGGCTTTATCGAGGATGGGGCGTTCTTCGCTGGGGAGATTGAGCCAGAGGCATTGGCGTTTGCTGGGGTCTTTTTTGTATTCGATCGCGGTATTCATTAATCTTAAGGGCAGTTCCATGGCGGGTTCGTTGCCGAGGCTGCTGGTGCGCCATAGTGATAGCCATTGGTTGGCGGTGTGGTCGCTGATGGCGTTGCCCTGAGCTTGTCGAAGGGTGGGGGCAACTATGAGGTGGAGGGTGTTAACGAGGGCGGCTCCGAGTTCGGTGATGACGTTGGCCTCTTTGTAGATTTCTAGGAGGGGGATGAGGA
>JANOXZ010000527.1:0-1755 GCA_031418695.1 Synechococcales cyanobacterium VAR_35_metabat_10 | reverse complement strand
CAAAATTAAGATGAAAACAATCAACATCAAATAGGGATCTTGAAAAAATTGATTGGCGATCGTCCCAGCATCACTGCCCGCTCTGCCAATGCAAAAACCCACCAAACCCATCGTGATCGGAAAAGTGAACGGCTTGACCCCCGAGCCTTTACCGCTGAGATGAAAAATCAGCGACAAAATACTGGCCACTCCTGCCAAGATATTCCAAATATCCATTGCGCCTCGCAGCAGTAAAGAAATCAGACCAAAACTGTAAATAATACCTTTGCACAAGGGTAGCAGAGTTTTGCAAGAGTTGTATGAAAGTCATTACTGCTACTTGATCTGGGATAATTATATACATGTATTCATCGATCAAATCCACCGGTCTAATTCTATGTCACACTCGCGGGTGAAAATTTTGCGTTACGCGAGCTTCTGCTGTCTAGTCGCTAGCTTGTTTTGGCTAGGTGGCTGCTTTCTGACCAACCCAGAATCCCCCAGCAGCAACCCTAATCTATTATTGGGCAATCCAAGCAAAGCCGATCGGGGAAATCCAGAAAATTACTTGATGCTCAAACCCCAATATGTCTTGTCTTACTCCCGCAGCAAAGGTATTCCTAACTGGGTTTCCTGGCGCTTAACTGCCGACAACTTAGCCATCAGAGGCACCAGCAAACGTCAGAACGATTTTCGCCCGGATCCAGATTTACCCAGTGATTGGCCTGTTAGCATCCCCCGAGACTATACCGGCAGCGGGTTCGATCGAGGCCATATGACTAACTCCGAAGATCGCAGTAGTAACCCGATCGACAACTCCGCCACATTCTTAATGACCAATATTATTCCTCAGTCACCCGATAACAATCGCGGCGTGTGGGTACAGCTTGAAAGCTACTGTCGCGAGTTAGTCCGCGCGGGCAAAGAGCTATACATCATCGCTGGCCCTCAGGGGCAAGGGGGAGTAGGTGAACGGGGGGCCTTGACGAAACTTCGCCCAGGCCAACTAGTCCCTGCCAATACCTGGAAAGTAGTGTTGGTAACAGATGCCGGCAAAGGGCTGAATGGTATCAACAAAAATACCCGCGCCTTTGCAGTATCGATTCCCAACATTCAGGGCATCAAACACAACGGTTGGCGCAGCTATCGTAAAACCGTGCGGGAAATTGAAAAGAACACTGGCTATAACTTTTTCTCAGCCTTGCCAGCAGATGTCCAAGAAGTGATCGAAAACCGTGAAGAACTCTAACTAAGTACATCCTTGAGAGCTGTTCTGGCGGCTAAATGATTGCGAGTGGAGAGCAGGATTTCTGCTTCCCGTTCTAGTCGATCAGCGGTGCTCTGCATTTCTAGTAATGCTTGCTGCTCGGAGGCTACGCCGTACAAGTTACTGGCTACCCAGTAAGATAATTCGATCGGCGAACTGGGCAAGGTCTCTGGTAACTCAATTAACTGATCAGTCAATTTGGCGGAGAGTCCGACTACATCCTGGAGTAATACTTCTACTTCGCTGGCCAAGGTAGATAAATCTTTGGGGGTAGGAGCATCTTCGATCCATTCCACCAAGCCCACTCGATAGGGCTTTTCGCGCACATAGTCCAACACCCGAAAGCGCTGCTGACCCAGAGTCAAAATTTTCATCCGGTCATCGGGCATCCGCTGGAAGTGAATCACCTCCGCACAACAGCCCACCACCGCTGGTTCTTCTCTGACCGGATCCCACATCAACACCCCAAATCGCCGATCGGCTTCCATGATGGTGTTCATCATGATCCG
>JANOXZ010000526.1:0-12750 GCA_031418695.1 Synechococcales cyanobacterium VAR_35_metabat_10 | reverse complement strand
CAATATGGTATTCTTGTTGCTGGCTATTGCGACCGCAGCGGCTGAGTTTTCGTTGATCCATTCTGTAGTTAGTCGAGTTTTATCATGGCTGAATCGCCCTATTTAGAAGATAATGAACCCACAGAAGTAGTGGAGATCACCGATGACACTGGCCGCAAATTGGGCTGCTATGTGGAAAGATATTTAGACTTAGAAGATAAGACCTACCTGCTGCTGCTGCCGGTAGATGCCCCGATCGAAATTTTTGCTTGGAATGATGAAGACGAAGGTGAAGAAGGCGACGCTGAGTTGACTGCATTAGAGGACGAAGCGGATATCGCCAAAGTCTTTCCTGATGCCAGCGCGGTGTTAGCGGAGCAAAATCTCACACTGAAGCACACTGGGTACATTATGACTGCTGAGGGTGAATTGCCCCCCTTGGAGCCAGATGATATTTTAACTATTGAATTGGATAGCGAAGATCCAGAAATGTCTCCAGAGGAGTTTCAGATCTTGGCGCGCTTTTATAATAAAGAGCAAGAATACGCCATTTGTACCCCAGTAGATCCCTTGCTGTTCTTTGGCAGGCAAGATGATCGGGGCATGGTGGTATTAATTTCTGGTGAAGAGTCAGAAAAAATCGGCCCATTGTTGGAAGACATGTTGCTTGATGAAGCACAACAATAACCTTAATGAACCATCTTGACCTTTCTTTTTTAGCTTATGAAGAATTTTTCTAAACTGCCTGGATGGGCAAAAATCGCCGGTGGTAGTGGAGCAGCGGCTCTAGTTGGAATACTAGGTTTTAGCGGTTGGTGGAACGGCGAAATCGCCCCGGTTGCTGCTGCTGATACCGCAGAAATACAGTTTGAAGTGCCATCAGGTACTTCGACTAACGCAGTTGGCAAAAAACTGGTAGAGCAAAAAATCATCAAGTCCGAAATGGCCTGGAAGCTATGGACTTCGGTGTTCTCTCGCCAGAGTGGTGGCCCTAAAATGGGTAGCTATCAGCTATCTGCCAGTAAACCCCTGCCCGATATTGCTGCCAAGCTCTGGAGTGGCCGGGTGACTGAAGTGAATTTCACTATCCCAGAAGGCTCTAACATCAAGCGGATGAATGAACTGCTGACCAAAAAGCTGTTTCCCTGCGTCAAAGTACCCAATACAAAAAAAGTTAAAGCAACTGATGGCACCGTACCCACGGAGGTCTGTTCTGATGCTGCACAAATAAGTGCAGATATGACCCAGAAGGGTCTTTTCCCTAAAGATGTTTTTCTTAAGGCCGCTCAAAATATCCCCCGCGATAAGTTCCCCTGGCTACCAGAAGGTATTAAGGATCTAGAAGGATTTTTGTTTCCCAATACCTACAGTATTCCCAAAGAGGGTATCACTCCCGAGAAAGTTGTACATCAAATGCTCAAGCAGTTTGAGAAAGACGCTTTGCCTGTTTACAAGGCTGAAGGTGCCAAATCCAAGCTTTCTTTGCTGCAATGGGTCAGCCTGAGTAGCGTGGTCGAAAAAGAAGCGGTGATTCCCAAAGAGCGCAACCAAATTGCTGGGGTGTTTGTAAACCGCTTAGCCAAGGGCATCAAGTTAGAATCTGACCCTACAGTGGAATATGCTTTCGGCATTAAACAGACTCCTACACGTCCCTTATATTTCTCGGAAGTACGGAAGCCCCATCCCTATAACACTTACACAACTCCCGGGATTCCACCTGGACCGATCGCCAGTCCCGGCCTAGGTAGTCTGAAAGCAGTACTGAATCCAGATGCTACTGAGATGATTTTTTTCGTGGCGAAGTATGATGGCACCCACGTTTTTAGTCGCACCAATGCCGAGCACGAAAAAGCTACCCGCGAGATTCGGGCTGGCGTTCAAAAGGCTGTTAACAAACCAATATGAATTTATTACAACCAGATGTGGTGTTGGGGGGAAATGTATTCTGCCTAACACCTGCTTTGATTACTCATTATGGTTTAAAAGGCCTAGTGCTAGATATTGATGACACAATCGTGCCGATAAAAACCACCGAAGTTTCAGAGCAGTTAGTGACTTGGTTAGCCGACATCCGCCAGGAATGTAAAATTTGGCTGGTGACAAATAATCCCCACAAGCACAGAATTTCGACGATTTCCCAAAGTTTAGATTTGCCCTATATTCTGTCGGCAGCTAAGCCCTCGGTGCGTAAACTGCGAGTGGCCGTAGATGACATGGGTTTGCCCTATAGCCAAGTGGCGATGGTCGGCGATCGAGTCTTTACAGATGTTTTAGGTGGCAATCGTCTGGGTTTGTTGACAATTCTGGCACAGCCGATTAGTGCTACGGCTTCAACTTCCAGCTTCCATTTACTGCGGCGAATCGAGTTTGGCTTGGCTAAATTTAGCGGTGTATCTTTACTGGCCACCAATCATGCTGGGATCACCCCTGAGTCCCAATAATTTCTTCTTTACATAAGTTCACTAAACATTATTAACGTAAACATAAATAAATTGTTAAGAAACTGAGAGTGCCGGGGATCATCTGCGATTATAAATATATATTCAAATGAGACCAGCTTTATAAAGGTCTTAAACATAATAGAAGAAATTCTAAAAAGCAGAGCACCAGTCCGTTTCGGGCTGGTGCTCTATTTTGTGGGTCATGTATTTCAGCTTATGTGTCAGGTTGCAGTATTTCTACCTAAAGCTGTTTACATGTCTTAATATTCCTTAACTTAGATCAGCAGGCAGCTCCATCTGCGTTAATATGGCCTCGCTCTGAATTCACCCAGCCTTATGCCGCCCCTAGTTGTAATCAAAGTCGGTACTTCTAGCCTCACTCGCCCCGATGGTCAAATTGCCCTGGGAGCGATCGCTACTTTGGTGGAGTCGATCGTGGATTTAAGGAAACAGGGCTATGGCACTATTTTGGTTTCCTCCGGGGCAGTCGGGGTGGGCTGTGCCCGCTTAGGAATGACCACTCGCCCCAGCCAGATTGCCCTTAAACAAGCAGCGGCAGCAGTGGGTCAAGGACGCATTATGGGCATCTACGATGATTTTTTTGGTCAGTATGGTTTAGTGGTGGCGCAGGTGCTGTTGACTCGGGGAGATTTAGATAATCGCCAGAGCTATAAGAATATTTTTAATACCCTGCAACAGTTAGTGAATTTGGGGGTAGTGCCGATTATTAACGAAAACGATACAGTGGCGGTAGATGAGCTGAAATTTGGTGATAATGATACTCTATCGGCCAGAGTAGCCAGTTTGGTAGAAGCCAAGTGGTTGTTTTTGCTGACCGACGTAGACAGGCTGTATTCCGCTGATCCGCGCTCTTTTCCTGAGGCTCAGCCGATCGAAGTGGTCAAGTCATTACTAGATCTGGAGGTAGATACTGGTAACGCCGGTTCCCAATGGGGCACTGGGGGAATGATTACTAAAATAGCAGCGGCCAAGATTGCTACCAGTGCCGGTGTAACCACAGTGATTACCAACGGCAATCGGCCTCAAAACATGGCTAAGATTTTGGGCGGAGAATCGATCGGCACTATCTTTTTGCCTCAACCTAAGATTGAAAATGCCCGTAAGCGTTGGTTGGCACATGGCACGGTGCCTACTGGTCAAATTTGGCTAGATGATGGAGCGGTGAAGGCGATCGTACATCAGGGTAAGTCTTTGTTACCGGCGGGAATTACTCAGGTAATGGGGGACTTTAGTGAGTCGGAGGTAGTGCAGCTTTGTAATAGTGTTGGTTTGGAGGTGGCGATCGGGTTGGTGAATTACAGCAGTGCAGAGCTGCATAAAATCGGTGGACAGCAATCTAATCAAATTGAACAGATTCTGGGCTATATCAGCGAAGAAACTGTGGTTCACCGGGATAATTTGGTACTGACGGGGAGCTAGCTGATTTTAGAAGGACGCTCGATAGTTTGGGACTTATAGATAACTTCGAGCTGATTGTTACCACCCAAGGGATCGTAGTTGGCTAGGCGGGCACGACCTAAGAAAGCCGCCATCAACTTCATAGCAGGTGGTTTGCCCACATAAACCCAATGCCAAGGCTCATTATTGGGGCCTAGATCGCCGTTGATGTTGGCATAGGGCAGCATGAAGCCATATTCGCTGCCATGCTCTTTGAGCCAACCGAAGGCTTTGCTGGTGCGGAAGCTGGGTTGTACGGAGTTAATATCGATCGCTAGCCCAGTGTGGTGTTGGCTGTGGCCGGGGGGTGCAGAATATTCGGCGGCTTGCAAGCCACCACCTTTGCCTTCAAAAATATCAGCTTGGGCCCGGATGCCCCGAAAACCAGAAATAACCTGTAGCTTAAGGTTGTCTTTGTCTGCGGCTTGACGCATCTTATCAAAGGCACTGGCGGCATCTTTGTGCAGACGTTGACCTTGATATTCGACTGTTTCATTGGAACCGATTTCGGGATATTGCTCTAGGTAGCCCGTGCGTTTGGCAATGTCTTCATATTTTTGGGCGATCGGGTTATGAATTGCCACTGCTACTCGATAGCTGGCTTGGTTTTGGATCGACGTGTTTGTGCCAAACGCGATCTGGTTTTTGCTCTCTGTTTTAGCCGGAGATTTTTTGCTGAAAGTGTTTGAAGCTGTTGGCTGTGACTGATTGGTTGAGGCTCCAGCTAATACTTTGGCTAATTTAGTAGGAACAATTTTATCGGCTGGAGTGAGGGTCGGAGTGGAGAGGGTAGATTGAATATTACTGGGTGCTGGAGTTGCAGGTGTGTTAAATGCCGCAGCTACTGGTGTCGGGCTAATGGCTGCTAAGTCTGGGAGGTCGGGGAATGATTCAGCAATTTGTTCTGGAATCGGCGGGTTGTGATACTGCGCTACACCCGGATCTTCGTATTTGGGCTGACAGCTTTGGATCCCAAGGCTCATGGCTAGGGCACATCCAGCTAAGATTACGTATTTCTGGAGTTTGGCTAGTGACAACACAGAGTTTCAAAAATAACTTCCCCGCTATCATTCCCAAACTGATGGAGAGATCGATCGGGATCTATAGATTCTCAACTGCGCCAAATATTACTTCTGGTACTTTTTTGACGATCGGCTGGGGATTCCCTATAATTGGAACTCGCGTAATTTTCCCAAGTGCATCATGGTAAGTTCGATCGAGCGCCCCCTAAAACCCATCGCCATTCCACAGCCAGATATTGCTGCCGCCCTAGAAATTGCCAATGATATTAACTTCGACCTTCCAGATCCCGAAGATGAAAGCGTCGAAGACTTTGATTTTCAGCGTCAGGTAGACGATGCCTGGGCGGTTTGTGATCGGTTTGACCTCCAGACTGAGATTTGGCGAGGGCGAATTTTAAGAGTGGTGCGCGATCGAGAAAAGCGTGGCGGCGATAGTCGCGGTCAAGGATTTTTGAACTGGCTGAAGGAGCGGGAACTGAGCAAGAGTCAAGCCTATGCTTGGATCGAGCTAGCTAATAGCGCTGATGCTTTGATGGAGCAGGGCGATCTGTCTTCTAAGGCTTTGAACAACTTTACTAAGCGGGCATTTGTAGAAACCGCCAAGTCTTCACCAGAGGTGCAGCAATTAATTACTGAAGCAGCCACCCGAGGTGACAAAATTACTCGCCGAGAAGTTAAGCAGCTCTCGGAAGAATGGACTGCTATGAGTTCGGACTTGCTGCCAGAAGAACTGAAAGCCAAGGCTGCCGATGGTTCGATGCCACCGCGTTACTTGGCTCCCTTAGTCAAAGAAATGGAGCGCTTACCGGAGTTGCATCAGCAGGCCATGCAAAAAGAAATCATTGAAAACCCCGATGTGGACAATGTGAAGGAGCTGACCGCTAGTGCTCGTAACCTTACTCGTTATCTAGATGCGGGGGCACAGGTGCAGACCATTAATCAATCGACTGTGGATTTGTCGATCGCCCTGGAAGAAGCTTTGCGGGTGGGATGTCTGCCGGTGGCTTCCGATTTACTGAAGCAGGCTGCAAACTTAGAGCAAAATCTCACCAAGTTCTACATGACCTGGAAACGAATTGGTACATTGGCCGATCGGCTATACGTAGATACCGGAGCCAGTACGCCTCATCTGCGTTCTCTATTGAATTGCCTAGAGCGCCTCTCCGGTGAAATCATCGAAATCCCTCTAGATGAAGTGGGTGAAAACACAATTCGGGTGCGAATCTTGCCCAACGACAACTAAATAACTCACGATTCTATCTCCCCATCTGGGGCGAGTAGATCGAAGATTTTCCTCTGGTTCTAAATGCTGATCCTTAGGAGCAGAGGGGTATGATACGATCGAACATGCATCAAGTTTCGCAACCACCTGCCCTCCCTCAAACCCGTGTCAGATAGTATTTCCGATAGTAAACCCGGCCAGAAGCCACCAGCTAAAAAATCTTTGGTGAGCATTGCACGGGTAGTAGCCGTTGCCACTCTATTAAGCAAACTAGCTGGTCTCTTTCGTCAACAGATTATGTCGGCGGCCTTTGGATTGGGAACCGTGGCTACAGCCTATTCTTACTCCTACATTATTCCTAGTTTTTTCTTCATTCTGCTAGGTGGCATCAATGGGCCTTTTCATAGCGCTGTTACCAGTGTCTTATCGCGTCAACAAGACCGCAAGAAAATAGCCCCCATTATTGAATCTGTTACCACGATCGTCGGTCTAATCTTGATTTTGTTCTCGATTTTGCTGATCGTTTTTGCTGGCCAGTTCATGGATTTGTATGCTGACAAAATCAAACAAGGCTTAATCGAAAAAAAACTAGACCCTCAACTTGCTGCCCTGATTCGGAATGTTGGCACCGAACAGTTGCAGATCATGGCTTTCATGTCTCTGCTTTCGGGGTTAATTGGCATCGGCTTTGGCACACTCAATGCTGGAGATATGTATTGGTTGCCCTCAATTAGCCCGCTGCTCTCTAGCCTGACGGTCATTGGCGGGGTGGGCTGGTTAATGTTTTATTTAAACGGCACAACAGGCAGCGTCGAAAATGCGCGTTTTGGTGGTCAGGTGTTGGCCTGGAGTACCCTCGCCGGTGGGATTTTGCAGTGGTTGGTGCAGGTAGTCATTCAATGGCGATCGGGCTTGGGTACGCTGCGCTGGCGGCTAAATTGGCGGCAAAAGGAAGTGCGCGAAGTGCTGGGTATTATGCTGCCAGCGGTTTTATCTACTTCGATGCTGCAAATCAACCTCATCACTGATCTGAGTTTTGCGGCCAGTATCCCCAAAGCTGCACCGGCTTTGTTCGCCGCCAATTTATTGGTGCAAGTACCACTGGGTATTGTTTCTAGCTTTATTTTAACTCCGATGATGCCGGTGTTTTCTCGGTTGGTAGAACCACGCAATTGGCCAGAATTAAAAGATCGGATTCGTCAGAGTTTGATTTTGATCGCTCTGACCATGATGCCCTTGGGCGCAATGATCATTGCTTTAGCACTTCCAATTATTCGGGTGGCCTTTGAGCGTGGTGAGTTTAAACTGGCTGACTCCCAGTTTGTGGCTAGTATTTTGCTGGTTTCTGCCAGTGGGATGTTTTTCTATCTGGGGCGAGATTTACTAGTACGAGTCTTTTATGCCCTGGGGGATGGCAAAACTCCTTTCAAAATTAGTATTATCAATATTTTTGTAAACCTAGGGCTAGACTTTTTACTCTACAAACCCTTTGGTGCTCCGGGTATTACGATGTCTACCTTGGGTGTCAATTTTTTGACTTTTATGATTTTCTTGGTAATTCTCAATAAACGGCTACGAGGTCTACCCTGGGCTGATTTGGGCTTTCCATTGTTTGGGATTTTAGGAGCTACCGCAATTTCTGGCTGCGTCGCTTGGTCGATCGGGCAAGTTTGGCAGCGAAATTTACCCGACAATCTAATCAGCTTACTGGCTGAGTTGGTAGTTGCTGGCGGCATAGGATTGCTCTTGTTTGGAATCATCTCCACCCAAATCGGCATCCCCGAAGTGGATATTTTGATTGGCCGCATTCGCCAAAAAATCCGCAAGAGATAAGGCTCTTGTTGGTTGGTTCCGTTTTTCTGACCAACCGATATCCTAGAGAAATTCATGCCACCGCTACGATATATCGGTACAATGTGGGTCGAGCAACATCGGCAGACCTAGAGCGAAATATTAAAAATGGGCATTTCACCAAACGGATCATTGGGCGAACTCCAAACCCAACTACAAGAACTACAAGCCATGGCCATTAAGGCGATCGATGGCTGTGACAACCTAGAAGATCTAGAGAAGCTGCGGGTGGAGTATTTGGGCAAAAAAGGTCAGCTACCGCAGATTTTGCGCGGTATGGGGCAACTCAGCGCTGAAGAACGTCCGGCGATCGGCTTGGTTTCTAACCAAGTCAAAGACGTTATTCAGAACAGCTTAGATCAGCATAAAGAAACCTTCCTGGCTGCCCAAATCCAAGCTCAGTTAGCGGCAGAAACTATTGATGTGACTATGCCGGGGGTTTATGTGCCCCTCGGTCGAGTGCATCCGTTGAATGGAATTATTGATCGGGCGATCGATATTTTTGTAGGTTTAGGCTACACCGTGGCTACTGGCCCAGAAATGGAAACTGACTACTATAACTTCGAGGCGCTGAACACTCCTGCTGACCATCCCGCTCGGGATATGCAGGATACTTTCTATCTGCCGGATGGCAACTTGCTGCGCACTCACACTTCGGCAGTGCAAATTCATTACCTAGAAGAAAATGAGCCGCCGATTAGAATTATTGCTCCTGGGCGCTGTTATCGCCGAGATACGGTGGATGCTACGCACTCAGCGGTGTTCCATCAAATTGAAATCTTGGCAGTCGATCAGGCTTTGACTTTTACTGATCTCAAGGGCACCATCAAGGAATTTTTGATGCAAATGTTTGGCATGGATCTACCGATTCGCTTCCGCGCCAGCTATTTCCCCTTCACTGAACCTTCGGCAGAAGTGGATGTGCAATGGCAAGGCAAATGGTTAGAAGTAATGGGCTGCGGGATGGTAGACCCCAATGTATTAACCAAAGTCGGCTGCGATCCCGAGATCTACAGTGGTTTTGCCGCAGGCTTTGGAGCTGAGCGTTTGGCGATGGTGCTCCACGAAATCGACGATATTCGCCGTTTGTATACTAGCGATCTTCGCTTCCTGCGCCAATTCTAGAATATCAACTCCTGGGCTTCGTCTGATGTTGGGATTCGGCTCCGCGACCTGCCAGACAAATCAACCAGTTGGGTGAGCGAAGTCGAATCCCGACGGTAAGCGTAGTTCGATCGCCAAAAGTGCAGGCGGATCGATCTATAAATATTTCTATGTTTTGACGCTATTGATCGATGATATAAAAACCATCAAAGCACAGATCTTCTTGAAATTGTTGGTAGTAGGTAATGCTACAAATAAATGGCTCTACAGCAGATCAAAAAGTGATCGATCTAACTCATAGCCCAAGGTCTTCGCCATAAATTTGATCGGATTATAATCACTGCTGTTCTGCTGTTTTAGCCAATTTGTAGAAAAGAACACCTTATTCATCACCCAAATTTCTAAAGCTTCAGGATTATATTGAATACCAGTCTGCCTGTTAAAGGCATGGGGAATCAACATTGCTGCATACCTGGCCAACTCGCCAGCCTGCCAATCCAGCGCCAGGGGCAGCCAAGGATACTGGGCATCTAGCCGAATAAACCACAACCGTACCTCTGGAATCTCGGATAGTTCGCGGGGGTCTTCGGCTTCGCGCTCCCAATCAATTTGGAACTGAATTTTTGCTGCTAACAAATTGCTCAAGCCCGCAGTTTGCAAGGCCAAGAACGTTTGATCGGCGTTGGCTATATTTAAGGAGATGATTTCTTGATGAGCAACAGTAAAACGCATAGACAAATTAAAAGTACCTAATTTACAAACGTTGATTCATCCACGGAGATATAGATCTTAAGTTTATCTAAACAACGCGGTGATCGGTTTGCTAAAAGTGATAAAAGTATATTAAGCTGTCTGTGTAATTAAGTCTAAACATTAACATTGGCAACCATATCCGGTTCAAAGGTTTCTGCTTCTGGCTTTGCAAATATTTGACAGTACTAAATAACGTCGCTGAAAGGTGCGATTACAAAAGTGGCAAGAACCAAGTGGCATCGGCTTATAGGGCGATCCGAAAAAACCGAAGAGTCCACCAGTCTGCCCACTCAGCAGCCTGTTGACAAGCCTATCGAACAGCTTGTGGGTCAGTTTGGGGATACTGGGGCTGTAGAATTGATAGAGAGTCCAAAGATACCGGAATCTCGGCCATTAAATCTTGTTGAAGAATTAGGCGATGATCGATTTGACCCGCCTGGGGAAATAGTTGCTTTTACAACTTCGGTTAGTAAGCTAACTGTTCTGGCAGTAAAAAGAGCCAACCCCTGGTCAGTTTTTTGGATAGTATTGTTGGCTTCGGTGGGAGGGCTTGGTACCCTTAGTGTTTTATTGTTAACTGGTGTACCGGCACAGCCAGACTGTACAAAGGTCTCGATTATTTCTACCGACAGCGAAAAGCTACACTGTGCTAAGCTAGCCACTTCTATTACCGACATGAAATATGAGCGGGCCAAGGTGCTGGAGGCGATCGATTTGGTTCACGATTGGGGTAGCCTTCACCCTTTAGCCAATGATGGTAAAACTCAGTTAGATCTTTGGTCTCGTCAGCTCATTCGAGTTTCGCGCCGGGAGTTAGCTGTTGATGGCGATATTAAAAAAGCGATCGAAGGATTAAAGAAAATCCCTCCAACCAGTACAGTGTATCCCGATGCTCAATCGGCGATTGAGAAGTGGGAGCAGCAATGGGCAAAAGGTTCCGAGCATAGTGCATCTTTCCAGCAGGCTTTGCAACAAGCCAAGTGGTTTGATGCTTCTCTGTATCTCAGTAAAGTTGGTTTACTCCAAAGTAAATATTGGAGTCGTACCCAATATGACAAAATGTCTGCCCAGCTTGCCCGGGAGCAAGATGGTTGGGAACGCTACCAAGAGGCTGAAAGCTTGGCACTGAGTGGTGATATAGAAGACTATAAACGCAAATCTTTCCGGCAGTTCATTGGTGGCAAACGCCCTGATGAAAAAGCTGAGGCTTCAGACTATACCGATGATCCTAAGGCATTGGCTAAGGCAATCACCATTGGAAATGAAGTAAAAAAGGATACTTTCATTTACGAAAATATTCAGCGGAAGAAAGCTCTATGGCAACAACGTCTGGCCGAGATTGCTGCCGAGAAATATCAGGAGCAAGATTTTGCTGGTGCGATCGCCGCTGCAAGTTTAGTCCCAAAGGGTTCAGCCGCTTATGCCCAAGCGCAAAAATGGCAGCGGTTGAGCGAGTCTAAAGCTTTGCCAGTTAGAGAGGGTCAATCGGCCGATGATGATCAGCCTGCGGAACCAAGACCCAGAAAAGTGAAGCCCAAGACAAATTACTCGGATTATCCTAAGTACAGAAGCCGCGTCAAACAAACAATCAACTAATCCGCAAATATTACAAAATGCAGGGTGGCAGGCATGACACAGCGGGGTAATGAATATTGGCGGAGATTTGGTCGAGAACAAATTGATCGAGAAATCTTGCGAGTGGAGCGTTGCTTAGCCAGTAACGATATTTCGTTGATCGATCGGCTGTTTTGGCAAGGACGGCGGCGAGAGCTGCGGGTGGCTGCTTGGTTGATCGATCGGACTTTGACTCCGGTGGCAGCAGCAGATCGTAGTTTAGTTTGGGCACCCAATAACCAACCTTTGGAGCCAGTCTTAGACGAACCACTCGCAACAATTGGTTCCTTAGTGGCCTCTGCACCAGAACAACTGTTTGCTTTGGGTCAAGAAGATCAAATATTAGTAAATCTCACTGGTCAGCCGCTAGAAATAGATATTTTGCAGCCAGTGAAATGTCGGCAGTTGTTGTTAGCCGTCAGTGAGCAAATTCAGGCTACTTTGGTAGATCTGCGATCAATGTCGGCAGATCAATTAGCAGTTAACCAGACTGAGATCTTGTTAGATATTTGGCAGGGTAGTGTCAGCCGGTTTTTTGGTCGCTATTACACCTTAACGGTGGGTGATAGCGCTTTAGAAGTGGTGAGTACATTAAATTTAGATCGCTTGGCCGTAGGTCAGCAGCTTATCGAGCGAGTGCCTGGTAGCAGCGATTTGTGGCGATATTTGCTGGGGCAAGCTGATGTTACCATCGACAATCAGCTTCATGCCTATGGCTCGGTGCCAGCCACTGAGTATGTGCAAGATTTGGCCACTAATGCTACGTTGCAAATTGCTAACGCAGTACTCTATCCTTTTTTGAATCGTTTTGGTGAATTAGAGGCAGTAAAAGAGCAGTTTTACCGTCCTCAAATGTTGGCAACCCGCGATATTGCTCGGTTTCGGAATCATTTGTCCTGGCAATACTATTTAGAGCGTCAATACTATCGACCATTGGCTATTTTTGAAAGTCGTTATCAGCTTTTGGTGTGTTCTTCAGGGTCTATTGAATATCGATCGATATATGCTCCTCGTCGGCAAGAGTTAGCCAAGCTGCGCGGTATTCCCTGGCTTGTGACAATGGTATTAGAGTTTCGTGATGCAGTTACGCCTTTTGTCACTGGGGCTACTACTTTTGTTGGTAACGTTATGGTATATATTTTGACCGAAATTGTGGGACGGGGACTGGGTTTGATTGGCAAAGGCATCCTGCAAGGCATTGGTCAGGCTTGGCAAGAACGACCGCGATCTTAAGTTTTTGGAACATTTGCTGATACATTGGGTCGAGGGGTTATGAGAACATGCAGAATCTAACCCGCCATGAATC